>CALKEI010000184.1 GCA_938085095.1 uncultured Luminiphilus sp.
GCTCATGGACTCACAGTCTGCGCGCTGTGGTTTGCGCTGGCCGGTCATGGCCAATAGAGCTAACCCGCCTATAGGACCGATAATATTGGGTTTTAACTCATTTGTGCCAATTCACTCACCACAAAGCGCGGTTTTCGTGCCTTTTTGTCACTTTTTGCTGAACATTTGGGTAGGCAGATCAGTGGCAATCATTTTCCATCGCCACACCTCGCGATACCTCGGATACCTCGGATACCTCGGATACCTCGCGATTGTGGGCCAGTATGTGAGGAGACAAAACGCGCCTAGCGGCCACTCACTCAGACAACAAAGAGAGTGGGCGGGTAAGTCCTAGAAACGAAGATCAGGTCAATCGTCGCGTATCGCGCCGACTGACTAACGGCTCACCGGCCCTTGTGTGGTAGGTCGGTTCAACCACGGATGACACAAACCGCCACTGGGCCGTCGCCGCATCGGGGGTCAGCGTGACCTGTGTCCAGCCGCGCTGGGAGGTGTCGCAAGCCACCAGCTCAGGGCTGGCGCCTTTGAGCAGCGCCTGCATCTGCCCGGGGGGCAGCGGCACGTAGTTCTCAAGCCCGGGGCTCGACACCCCGGGAGTGCCCCACTCCACCCCCACCGCCTCGCCCTGTGCATTGGTCAGGTTAAACGCCCAGCCGTTGTGGGTATCGCCGGCCAAAGAGATCGGGTTGGTAGCGTGGTCGCTGAGCATGGCAAATAGCCGCTCCCGAGCCGCGGGGTAGCCGTCCCAGGCGTCGAGGTTGGAGGGCAAGCCATAAGGAGCAAGTTGTTGGGTCTGCTCGACCCGGGGCCGCGCGTATTCCGAGAGCTCGATGTTGGCGAGCTCTTCCGGCGGGATCACAGGGATATTGAGCTTTCCCATGAGCACCTGCTGGCCCAGTACCTGCCAGGTGGCGCCCCGGGCTTTGCTGCTTTGCAGTGCTTGCTGCAGCCACGCTTCCTGTTCTTTACCCAGCATCTGCCGCTCGGGGTGGTAGAGGTCATGTTTGATAAACGCCTCCACGCTGCCGGCTCGCTCAATGCCTTTGGCGTAATCGAGCTGCTCGTCGCGGCCTATCAAGCGGGTGTCGAGCATGATGAGATCAGCTAAATCGCCGATCTGGAAGGCGCGATAGATCACCCCCTGATCGCCCTCGGCACCGGCGCGGATCGGCATCCACTCGTGGTAGGCCTGTCGCGCGGCATGAATGCGCTTAAAGAAATCTCCCTCGCCTTCGTCGTGATTTTCTGCCCCGGCTCGCCACGTGTCGTTCATCATCTCGTGGTCGTCCCACACCGTGATCCACGGGTGCGCGGCGTGGGCGGCCTGCAAGTCACGATCGGTGCGATACAGGCCATGACGCATACGGTAGTCCTCGAGCACAAGAATCTCGTGCTCGGGCTCAACGGTGCGACCCAATTGCTGCTCGGCAACGGGGTTCACATACTCACCCACCGGGTACTCATAGAGATAGTCGCCAAGGTGCAGCACCACGTCGAGGTCAGACTCAGCGATATCCCGGTAGGCGTGAAAGAACCCTTGCGGGTAATTCGAGCACGACGCCACTGCCATCTTGAATTCGCTCACCGCCCCCACAGGCAGGGTGCGGGTGCAACCTACGGACGACATTACGCCGTGAGCTATGAACCGATAGCAGTAGCTCATGCCAGGCAAAAGGCCCACGGCGTCGACCTTGACGGTGTAGTCGCGCTCGGCGCGGGCGATCGCCTCGCCGCTGGCCACGATAGTCTCAAAAGTGGCATCGGCCGCCACCTGCCAGGTGCAGGGCACCGCATCTAAACTGCCATTACCCGGCAGCACCCGCGTCCAGAGGATGACGCGATCAGCGAGGGGGTCACCGCTGGCGATGCCGTGGGTAAAGTGTGCAGGCGCGGGTTGGTCGACCGCGAATCCGCGAAGAGACCGCACACCCAGTGAGGCACCCATGGCATAAAGTAAGGTTCGGCGGCGAAGGGGTACAGGCATCAAGATTCTCCGTCAGATCGGCTCTGATCCAGAAGCATTATGAGGGAGATTTGTGACCAACGGGTGGCGGCCTTTACGAGGTCGTATCACTGCACAATCGCAGGTTCTTAATCGGCAAACGACGGCCTAAAGGTCAGGCTAATATTGATGAATGGGCTACTACTCACATCAATACTGGGGCCACTGACATCACCGTCATTAATGGTGAGCGCACGAAGCCCCCCCACACCGGCCGCCGCCTCCAGCCACAGGGGGCCTTTGAGGCGCATACCGCCCCCAAAGCCAAAATCAAAACCACTCAGGTTCAGGCCAACCGCCCCGGTGGTGCTATTCACCGCCCAGCTATTGCCTGAATAAGAGGCGCCTGCCGACACAAACCAATCCTTGTCGGGGGCATAGATCACCTGCGGCCAGGGCAAAATGGCGCTGACGCTCCAACGATCATTGAGAATCAGTGAAGCGCCAATGTAGGGGAGCCAGGTCGTGCCAAAATCAGAGTCATCGAAAACCACACCGAACAGCCACCAAAGACGTTCGTTGCGGGTGTAACGAGCCAATGCCCCCCCCATGACCTGCCAGTAATCTTTGCCCTGCTCGCCAATACTGGAATGGTTGTAAAACGGCGCGACCGCACCCAGCAGCTGCCACGCGTCCGACACCTGATAAAGATAGCCCGCCGCCAGCGTGGCTGAGGCCACCGAGAAGTCCTCGCCATTTTCAACCGAAAAATTGGAGTAAGACAGGTATTCGCCAATCACCACCATACTTCGCTTGTTGAGCAAGAATGGCACGCCGGCATACTGGCTGGTGGAATTGACTTGGTAACGTTTGCCCGCCGTTTCCGGGGTCGCGCCCTCCTCGCTAATATTGGCATCACCGTAGTGTGTGCTGCCGAGAAACGCGACTGGCAAAAAGGGCGCGTTACTGAATCCTCGGCTAAAAACCAGGTCCGATTCCGCAAACGCCCGGGCACTGCGCTCGATATAGCCTTCCTCGGCCTCAACGACCTGAGAAGTCAGCACCGCGTCGTCACTGATGCCCGTGACCGAGCCCAATGAGCTTGTCTCCAACGCTTCTTCCGCCTGCGCAGCCGACCCGCACAGGGCTGCAACAGTCAGTGATAAAACGCCGTAAAAGTGATCTCTCAAAGAGTGCACACCTATCGATTTATGGAAAAGATCAGGGTGATTTTTACCAAGCCCAGCTACTGAGGAAAAACGGGGCGACCGGTTATCCTTGGGCCCGCCACAGCAGACAACGTAGCATGGTGGGGCTACCCATCGCTTTGCAACCTCTTACGGGTCCTATTTAGTGACAGATCTCAGCACCCACAATCCCTGGCGTTTTAGCACCGCACCCTGCATGGACTGGACCGATCGGCACTGTCGTCGCTTCTGGCGCACACTCACGCGGCGCGCGCGAGTGTACACCGAGATGGTGACGACGGGAGCACTGCTGCATGGCGATGTCGAGCGGCACCTGCGCTTTAACGAGGAGGAGCATCCCGTTGCACTGCAGCTGGGGGGCGCCGACCCGATAGATCTGGCCGCCTGCGCTCGGCTGGGCGCGGGCTGGGGCTATGATGAGATCAACCTGAACTGCGGCTGTCCCTCGGATCGCGTTCAGAACGGCCGTTTTGGCGCCTGCCTAATGGCTGAGCCCGAACTGGTGCGCGACTGCGTGGGCGCGATGCGTGACGCTTGTGAACTTCCCGTAACCGTTAAACATCGCATTGGCATTGATCATCAGGAGTCCTACTCAGAGCTGGTGGACTTTGTAGGCACGGTGGCGTCAGGAGGGTGCGACGTGTTTATTGTGCACGCGCGTAAAGCCTGGCTGCAGGGCCTCTCGCCCAAAGAAAATCGTGAGATCCCGCCGCTGAACTACGAGTGGGTCTATCGCCTCAAGCGCGACTTCCCGGCGCTTACCATCGTGATCAATGGCGGTATCGAATCTCTCGACGCATGTGAGCAACACCTTGAGCAGGTCGATGGCGTGATGATGGGTCGGGCGCCGTACCAAAATCCATGGCTCTTGCGCGACGTCGATACCCGATTGTTTGACGCCGAATCTCCTATTAGCGCCGACCGAGAGGCGGCGATTGAGACCATGCACCCATACATCGAGACGCAGCTGGCGCGAGGAGCGCGGTTGCACCACGTGACGCGACACATGCTCGGGCTGTATCAGGGCCAGTTTGGTGGGCGACAGTTCCGACGCCATTTAAGTGAGCGCGCACACAAACCGGAATCCGGGGTGGCCGTTTTACGCGAAGCAGCGGCGCTGTGTGCTCGTCCGCCGGAGCGCGCAGCAGACGCGGGCTAACGTTACTGCAGGAAACGCATTGCTGCGGCGCATTTCCTATAATGGCAGCGCTGATTCAACAATGAAGGTGCCGCATGTCGAACGAAGAAGGGTTGAAAGAAGTCGTGGAACTCCTCCACGAGCTGAAGCTTGAGCTGGTCGCCGAGATGGACTACGCCTCTTTGGAACTTCAGGTAGAGGCGATTATTGACAAGGTTTATGCGTTATCAGAGGGGTCTGAATAAGGGGAGGAGCGGCGCGGTTAGCGGTTTGATCTAGATCGGCTAAGCGAGTCGACCATCCTCAGGCCGCTCGAGCGCCCGGACAAGATCACGAAAGGCGCCCGCGTTCTCGTCGCTCATGGACATCAGGGTGCGGTGTGCCTCCAGCACCTGCTTCTTAACATCGACCTCTGCACTCGCCACCGCAGGAATTTCCTCGATATCGGTGTCGCTGTTGCACGCTTCATTGCGACGCTCAAATAGTTGATCAAAACCCATGGTATCCAGTAATCGGTCAATGCTTGGGTTGGTGCTGAAAATCGCGGGTCGAAACGCAAAACGTTCTTTCGTCTGAATCGCCAGCTGCGCGAGCATGCCCAGCGTTGTGCTATCGAGACCATCAGCTTCCGTCACGTCCACCCAAACACTGACAAAGTCTGGCTGGGCAAACATTGACTGAAAGTACTGATCCAGTGCCGTGCACATGGTCAGGCGCACATCACCCTCCAGCTTCAAGACGTGAGCCCCGGCATTCGAAGCGGCGCAGATACGGCAGTCGCTCACCCGACACCTCGACTCACGAAGAGTCCCGCAATGTCGTCCGCCAGATCATCAGACGTGACCTCACCGAGGTCGAGCCGCCGAATCAGATCTCCGGGCTTTTCCAACGAACCACCAAGACGCGCCAACAGGCTCTTTTCCCGCTCAATAAGATCCACTTCGTCGATGGTTTCCAACACGCCGTCTGACATCAGCACCAACATAAACGTGTCGGGTAGTGAAAGCTGCTCAAGCCCGTAGGAGGCCTCGGGCGTTAGCCCCACCGGCATGCCCTCACCGGGAAGGTAGTCGATATGATCGGGGGTCATGAGCACCGGTTTTGGGAGATGGCCAGCAACGGAGTACTGCAGGGTATGCGCATCAAAATCGAGGCAACCCACCACCATCGTGGCGTATTTGTTGACGTGCAATTCCAGTAGCTCATGATTCGCCAGCGCCAACATCTCGATCGGGTCAATGATCGTTTTGTCATCGCGGCGGAGATAATCGGACCGTTTACGGGCAAACAAGTTTTTAAGTAGCACCGTGGCAAAAGCAGAAGAGCTCCCATGGCCTGATACGTCCGCCAGAAAAAACACCACCTTGCTCTTGTCGACTTTAAAGTAGTCAGTGAAATCACCGCTGAGATACAGGGATGGCAAAATACGATGGCTAAACCAGTAGTCGCCCGCCTTGAGAGAATGCGCGGGAAACATTGCCTTCTGTACCTGCCGACCAGCCGCCTGATCCTGCTCCAGAATTCTCAGTGAGTGACTCAGCTCGGTATTAGCGCGTTCCAGATTTTCGTTCGATTCCACCAGCTCGCGCTGCAGTTGGCGGTGGTGCACACTGCGCTCTATGGCGCGCCGCACTAAACCCGGTTTTTCGGCGGGACTTACAAAGAAATTGACGGCACCCAGGCCCAGCGCAGTGGTCATGCTATCCATATCCCGGTGATCACTGACCGCCAGAACCGGCACCTGCACGTCGAAAGTGCGCATGGCACGCCGCACGGATGCCCACGACACATCCAGTAATTCGACATGGCAGATCACGCAGTCCCACGGGCTGTCCGGCCCCAACACCGCCTCAATATCCGGCGCCTCGGGGGTAATTTCATAGCGATGATGGGGGTCATCCAGTGCAGCTACCAACACCGCAGCGCGGTCAGCGTCGTCGTCAACGACCAATACGGTGCCCAGTTGGGTCATATCGCTAGCACTGCAGCCAACGATAGCAGGGCATCAAAATTCTTCCTCGTCCCAGTCGTTATCGAACTCGGAAAAATCATCTTTCACCTGACCGTCAGATTCCAACATGGCCCGGTTCTGAAGATAAATGTCTCGATAGAATACGTAGCGATCTCCTGTGATGATCTCCTCGGCGTCGAGCAGGCCCGCACGCAGGTCAATAAGGTTAAAGACGCGCAAACCCCAATAAGCCTCATCATTCATCAACTGCCCCGTCGGTGACGCAAAAGCATCGACCGCCATGCCCGATGCCGAACGAACGGTGCTTGGGCCAATGAACGGCAACATGACAAAGTTGCCCCTTGGCACCCCCCAGATCGAGAGCGTGTGTCCAAAGTCGGTCTCGTACCGCGGAATGCCTGTCATCGACGCCACATCAAATAACCCGAGCAAGCCCACTGTAGAATTAGTAATGACCCGGAAGGTATTGTTGAGGGCTTCCTCTATGCGGCCTTGTAGCAGGGCGTTGAGCACACCGTTGAAGTCATAGAAGTTACTGAAGAAATTGTTGACCCCGATTCGAGCGGGCTCGGGCATGATCGCGTCGTACCCCCGCGCAACGGGTTTAATCAAAATACGGTCAGACGCGTCGTTGAACTCAAACATCCAGCGGTTGTAACCCTCCCAGGGATCCATCTCATCTTGCGCCTGTACCGAGCCCACCAGCAGGGCAGTCAACAGCGCAACACGGGTGATGCCCGCCGCGAATGAGGCGAGTGGTCGGAGGGAATAAACTGTGGCGTACCGCAACATACCGAGGTGCTCAAAGCTCCTTTCTTAGCTAATTTTAACGCTATTTGGCGGCTTGGGTCACGGGGTCAAGTCAGCGCGGGTTCTTCTCGATCCAAAGTTGCACCTGCTGCCACTGCTGTTCAAGCCGCTTATTCGATACTGGCAGACGGGTTTTCATTTGCTGTGCAAAGAGTGATACCCGAAACTCTTCCAGCATCCATCGATATTGCCTAGCCTCGGGAGAGAGCCGCACCAGACCAGGGTAACTGGCCTCGGCGTTGCGCAGGCTTTCAACCCACGGCGTCAGCATGCTTAGCGCTTTCTGATCTTTCAGGTACTGGCCATTCAGTCGACTGATGCGGTGCTCTGCTGCTTTAGCATAGCGGGGATACTCTCGCAGCCACTCGCTACCTGCGTGACGCAGTGTGTGGGTTGCCAGCAATGCGTCCATATGCGACCAACAGTCTTGCTGGCTGTCCTGATAGTCACTCCCCAGTTGCGCCGCGGCAGTGCGCGCCGCACTCCAAGCTTTGAGCGTGATGGCAAGTTGTTCGCCAACAGCAACCGCCTCGGCATGCCAGTCACTGCGCAGCGCATCGAACCAACGCTTAAACGCCGCTTCTGATCGAGGAGCCTCAATATCCCTCAACGACTGCAGCGCTACCGCCGCAATCACATCCTCAACCAGCCGCTTTCGATCGACTTCTACCGCGGCGAACGCCAGCACCAGTTCGTTACCTGCGAGCAAGGATTTACGCAGCGACTTGACGACCTGGCTAGCCTGCTTCATCGCCAGCGCGACCAAACCCTCCTCGTGGGCAAGCGCAGCCTCGCCAGGATAGTCCAACAAACGAACGGCGACGCTGTGCTCTTCGGCAACCAATGCTGGGTGAGCAATCACTTCAAGCCCTGCGGCCTCAGATTTCCACACCGCCGGCAGATCGCCCACATCCCAACGGTCAATGCTGGGTCGCTCCGGGGAATCCGGCTGCGAGGTCGTTTTGGCGCGCTCACCGGTTCGGAAGTCCGACACCAGTGCTGCCATGTCACGGCTCTGCCTCAGCAGCTTGCCCTCCGTATCGACCACCCGGATGTTCATGCGGTAAAAATCTTCGAGCTGTCCAGCCTGCCAGTCAGCGAGCCCCACTTGAACACCGCGCTGCCGTTTGAGTACAGCGCCCAGTACGGTACAC
>CALKEI010000185.1 GCA_938085095.1 uncultured Luminiphilus sp.
ACACACGATGGCGCGGTGCAGATTGCGAATCAAGCCCACAGCAACACCCGTGGGCTCTGTGACCAGACAACGGGACCGGCCGTAGCCGTCCCACGATGATCACTCGCCGTTTACGGTGGGAACGCAAATACAGGAGGTAAAACCACCTCCGCACCGCCCAGTTGCGTCGTCAACTGGATAGTTTTATGAAGAAGATGCTAATTAACGCAACTCAGCCTGAAGAGGTTCGGGTTGCCATGGTCGATGGCCAACGGCTTTACGACCTGGACATCGAAAACCGGCAGCGCATTCAAACCAAAGCCAACGTCTATAAGGCCAAGGTGACTCGAGTAGAGCCCAGCCTTGAGGCGGCTTTCGTCGACTTCGGCGCTGATCGACACGGATTCCTTCCGCTCAAAGAGATTTCTCCCGAGTACTACCGCAGCCGGGCCCCGGAAAACGAGGGGAAGGTGCGCATTCGGGACGTGCTCAAGGAAGGCACCGAAATCATTGTGCAGGTCGATAAAGAAGAGCGCGGCACGAAAGGCGCGGCGCTGACCAGCTTTATCAGCCTGGCTGGCCGGTACATGGTACTCATGCCCAACAACCCTAAAGCGGGTGGTATTTCTCGCCGGATCGAAGGCGAGGATCGGAGTGACCTGAAGGACTCGCTCTCGCAGCTGAATCTGCCTGATGGAATGGGCGTCATCATTCGCACTGCAGGGGTCGGCAGGAGCACCGAAGAGCTTCAGTGGGACCTGGACTACCTGCTTCAGCTCTGGGACTCGATCTCCACAGCCAACCGGGAAAACAAAGCCCCGATCCTGATCTATCAGGAAAGCGACGTGATTATTCGTGCGGTGCGGGATTATCTTCGCGATGACATCGATCAGGTGTTAATTGATGACCCCACTGCGTATCAGCGGGCGTCTGAGTTTGTCGGCCTGGTCATGCCACATTACAAGAACCGCCTCAAATTCTATGAGGACGACCTCGCCCTGTTCAATCGTTTCCAAATTGAAGGACAGATAGAAACCGCCTTCCAACGGGAAGTCCGTCTGCCGTCTGGCGGGTCAATCGTCATCGACCCGACCGAGGCGCTGGTCTCTATTGATATCAACTCCGCGCGCGCAACAACGGGCAGCGACATTGAGCAGACCGCGCTGCAAACCAACCTTGAGGCAGCTGATGAAATCGCGCGCCAGCTGCGGCTGCGGGACATGGGTGGTCTGGTGGTGATCGACTTCATCGACATGTCTGCAAACCGCAACCAGCGGGCGGTGGAGAACCGCATCAGGGAAGCGCTGGAAGTGGACCGAGCACGCATACAGGTAGGTCGAATCTCACGATTTGGTCTGCTGGAAATGTCTCGTCAGCGACTGAGACCCTCGCTGGGCGAAACCAGCGGCATTGTCTGCCCTCGCTGCACGGGTCAAGGCAGCATTCGCACCACCAAATCGCTCGCACTGGCCATCCTGCGACTGATTATGGAAGAGGCGGCTAAAGAGCGCACGGGTGAGGTTCAGGCGATTGTGCCAGTGGACGTGTCGGCGTTTCTTTTGAATGAAAAACGGTCAGATATTAATGACATCGAGGCCCGCAGCGGCGTGCGCATCGTCGTCGTGGCCAGCCCCTACCTTGAAACTCCGCATTTCGAAGTGCGCAGACTGCGTGATGACGAGGTGGAGCAATCCAGAAAGCTGAGCATCGATATCGAGATGCCCTCTCCCAATGAGCCCGCGGCTGATGCAGCCAATGAACCCGGTGTGACCGCACCCGAAGCGCTCGTTCGGGGCGTCACACCGGACGCTCCCGCGCCGGAGGTCACACCACAAAGCAAAGAGGCACAACCGCAACCCAATAAATCGTCGCGAGACGATTCTCGACAACGCGGCAAAACCCCCCCCCTGCCAGGCCTCCTGGCGAGGCTATGGGCGCTGCTATTTGGTTCGGACGAGAAGCAGAAGTCTGGACAAAAAGACGCCAACCGGCGCGACCAAAACGGACAGAACCGCAGACGCTCTCGCAGTCGCTCGGGAGATCGACAGCGGGATGATCGGAAGGGCTCTGACAACAATCGACAGCGCAACCGTGGCAGCCGTGGCGATCGCGATAACCGTCGCAATGGGCGCAGCCGCAAGCCCGAGGGTGATGAAACCGCTAACACTAACGAAGTGGTCGAAGCGGTCGAAGCGCAAAATGACGCCACACCCCATAACGCCAGTGGCGACGATCAGCCTAAGCGCTCAAGGCGCCGACGCGGCCGACGCGGTGGACAGCGCCATAGCGAGACGGCGACGCCAGAAGCAGCAGAGGTCTCTGCGGATACAGACGTTGCAGAGGCTGCTTCAGCTGACACTGCCGAGTCGCATCGGAGGCGCCCTGCCGATAAGCGCAACGAGGGCAGACGTCGACGTCAGAGACAGTCCGTAGAATCAGAGGCTGCCGCAGCGGTACCTGAAACAGCAGAACCGGCACCCGTGACGGCAGAAGCTCCGGCAGACCCGGGCGTCAGTTCAGATGCTTCGGCGGCACCGGTCGCCGTGGCCTCCTCGGAGGCACTCAGCGCCGCATTTGCGGAGCCAGAACAAACAGAGGGTGTTGAGGGCTCGGCACCGGCAGAGAGCGTCTTGATGGAACCGGAGTCGGCAGCGAAGGCAGCCGACGACGAGGTGGAGGTACCGCCAGCGGAGTCAGTCGACGAGGTATCGGCGGAACCGGCACCTGTATCAGAGCAGTCGGAGGCGCCCCAGCAGCAAGCGCCCGCCCCTGAACCGGAGGCCCTTGGCCTAACAGACGATGGCCGCGCCGTTAACGACCCGAGGATCTCGCCGAAGCCAGTGACCGAGACCGTTGTCTCTACGGAGCAGGCGGAGCTGTTTGCGCTGCCAGTCGCGTCTCCGGTGACCGTCGTTCAGCAGGACGCACCTCGGGCCAGTAATGACCCCAGAGGCCCACGCGCAGCGGGATC
>CALKEI010000186.1 GCA_938085095.1 uncultured Luminiphilus sp.
GCTCCGTGTCAGCACTGGCCTGCCGCCGGCGTTCAAGCAGGTAAATGTTGGAGGGTGGGTGCTGGTGCTGGGGGTTTACACGCTCATTCTTTCGGGTGGGTTTATGGCGGGTACCGATGCGGGGTTTGCGTATCCCACCTGGCCGATGATGGGCGAGACATTTGTGCCCATGGGTTATTACGCCGAGGGGTGGCAGGCGACTTTTGAAGGGGTTGCCACCATTCACTTTAACCACCGGATGCTGGCGTATGTCGTCGCACTGCTGGTGTTGTTTCTCAGTGTGCAGAGCCTTCGCGGCAGCGGCGACACCCGTGTCCGCCGGGGCGCAGGATTAATGTTACTGGCACTGAGTTTCCAGCTGTTACTGGGAATTGGCACCGTGCTGACGCAGGTGTCTATTCCAATGGCGGCCACCCATCAGGTGGGAGCGGTGCTGTTGCTGACTGCCGTGCTCTATTGGATACACGCCCAGACGGATCAAAAACTGGTACTCTCCGTCTGATCACAGGACAGGCGGATTTCAGAGACGTTATCAAGGTCCTGTCACCCGTCACTTGGTATCCGCAGGAGGCGGGACTGGCGTGAAGACCCTCATCGTTGAGGACAGTGCAACCCTTTGTGCTATCTACTCCCATTACCTCGATGGCAGTGGCTTAGACGTGACGGCCGTCGAAACCTTGGCCGCTGCCCGAGAGATGGTGGTTGAACTGAGCCCGCAACTTATTTTGTTGGATATCGAATTGCCCGATGGCAATGGCCTTGACCTGATGGACGATCTGTCGCGTATTGCTCCGCGGCCCGCGGTTGTTGTGATGACAGGCCACGGCGCCGATTATGCCGAGCAGGCGATTGAGAATGGCGCTGATGACTTTTTGAATAAGCCCTTCGATGCAGCCCGACTTAGAGTCACGCTGCTCAATGCAGCAGACAAACTGGCTCTGAGCCAACAAGTCGAGAGCCTTTCGGCGAAACGCGAGCGACTCGGTCCTTTGCAGGGCCAATCGCCGGCCATGCAAACGGTTTTTGAAACGGTGGAATCACTAGCGGGCACGTTAGCCACTGCGTTTGTCATGGGCGAAAGTGGCACGGGTAAAGAACTTGCAGCTAGGGCGATTCATCAACTGTCCGCGCGCGCGCCAGGCCCCTTTGTTGTGGTCGATTGCGCTGCACTCTCGGCGGACCAGTTGGAGCGCGCGCTATTCGGAGATGGGCAGGGCAACGGTTTGGTTGCCGAGGCCGCTGCCGGCTCACTGTTTCTCGATGAAGTCTGTAGTCTCAGCTTCGAGGCCCAATCGACGTTGCTGAGGCTGATTCAGCACGGGACGTATCGTCCGGTTGGCGCCGCACAGGAGATTGCAGCCGACGTTCGCATTATTGCGTCCACTAACCGTGATCCCTTGTTTGAGATGCGCGAGGGCAGGCTGCGTGAGGATCTCTACTACCGACTCCACGTTGTTCCACTAAGAATGCCTCCCGTTCGGGAGCGGTCTGAGGATGTATTGCTGTTGGCGCAGGTTTTTCTGACACAGATGGCCGAGGAGGAAGGCAAGGCTCCTGTTGAGCTCAGTGAAGCTGCGGCTCATGCACTCACACATTATTCCTGGCCCGGTAATGTGCGTCAGCTAGAAAACGCGATGCGGCAGCTGGTTTTGCTGGGTCCGGCGGAAGAGATTACTGAAGCGGCGGTGTACCGCATTATTTCGGGTACCGAGATCGCGGTTGAAACCGATGGTCTGCCGCAGGAGCCAGCCGCCCCCCTCGATATCGGCAATGACACCGCAATAGAGCCTCTCTGGATTACCGAGAAAAAGGCGATTGAATCAGCGATTGCGGCCTGCGATGGCAGTGTGAATCGTGCCGCTAAACAATTGCAGGTAGCCCCGTCTACTCTTTACCGAAAAATTCAATCCTGGAAGTCCCAGACCAAACTCCATTGATCTTTGCGCGGTGGGCGCTTACCCCCGCGTTTCGTCGGAGAAAAATCCGGTCGCAATACCGTCTTCTCCGTATACGGGTTCCTTGAGAGCAATCCGGAACTTATTGATCTCAGCGCTGATGATGTTGTACTGCGCAAGATGGCCAAACATATCTCGGTACCAATCGCCCCGAAGATGAGCCTCTAAATCGGCACCGCTCTCCCATTCCTCCTGCACCACTACGCGACCAGGGTGGTTGAGATCAGCGGTCCAGAGATAATGGACACAGCCTTTCTCGGTGTAGGCGCCCTCAATTAGTTCCTTGGCTTTAAGGAGCGCCTCATCCCGAACTTCAGCGGGAAACTCGACGATTCCTGAGATGACGACACGCGACATGTTGGTGCTCCTTTTCAAAATAAGTGTGGTTGATTCTATCTGGCTACTCTCAGCCTATTGAGACTAGCCAGCCTCGCTGATTGTGTCGACTGGATCTACTGACTTGTCGACGTTCTCCGCTATCGATTCGAAAATGCTGTTCGCGGTGTAGGGGATGCCCTTCAAATCCGGTCATGCCTTAACGGTTGCAGGCGACAGCTCATGCCAGCGGGCTGGGGTGACCATAGAGGCGAGAGAGATAGGCGGAGAGCGCGTAGCTGCGGGGGGACCTGAACCACCGACCCTAGCATTGTGAATACATTCCTCCGAACTTGCGCTCTATTTTTTATGAATAAAATCATATGGTAAGTTATACGGCGCTTCAACATATCGTCCAGAGTAGTCTTTCCAGATTGTTCCCGGTTTTCCAGAGAGACCAGATGGGTCTCATGAAACCCCAATCTCAAAGCTGAACTTTGTTTGTTTAACTTCGATCTCAAAACTAGCAGGACGCCCCAGATCGCACCCAGATTGCGAGAGGGCATTTAACAGACAGACAGATCTTGGTTTTTTGACCGTGTAGGAGGCAGCATGAGCATGCCTTCTACTAGCGTTACAACAGGTCCAAACGCGGTTGCTTTTGAGCAACATGGTTGCCGTAATAAATTGAATCTATTGGGGAAAAATCTCTTTGAAGTGGTAGCTACGGGTGGACTTGAACCACCGACCCCAGCATTATGAATGCTGTGCTCTAACCAGCTGAGCTACG
>CALKEI010000187.1 GCA_938085095.1 uncultured Luminiphilus sp.
AGAACTCTCTTTCGTATTGATTCAGTAGATCCAGATCATGCTTTAAATGGCACTGGCTGGATAGTGGGTACCGAGAGCGGATTGTGGCAGGGTTAGCGCGCCTGTCTCCTAGGAGTCGACGCCACTATCTTTCACCTGAAGCGCCTCGGTACGTCACGTTGGCAGCTCGCGTGCAAGACTGATCGAACGCGCGCTAAGCGCTCGTTACTGAAAGCCCGATACTATATTTGAGTACATCTCTGTATCAAAAGGTATGCGAGCACTGAGCACGTGCAGGGTGATGAAGTGTATCAGCGGATTGCCGGTCACCACGGTAAAGGTGGCTTTGCCCATCCCGACGAGCACCTGCGTCATGATGATGTAGGTCACGCTGAGGGCGCCGGCTTCGGCCGATCCGTAATCGACACCGGGGTCAAAGAGACTGAAGGCGGCATAGAAAAAACCCGCCAGTATGATCACGGTGAGCTTGCAGTCAAAAAGCACCATGAGGCGGGGTATCAATATCACATGCATCAGTAACACGACCGGTAACCCTGCGCCGATGGTATTGGCCGCGATGCTGGTCGGAACGCCCGCCGCATATTGTTGCCCGCTTAGGGAGAAAAAGTTGACCCCACTAATGATGGGTCCAAAAAAATCGAGTGCCCAGTAGGCGGCAATAATCCAAGCGTTTCTCCGCCACTCCATAGAGCGGAACAAGTCTGCGGCGCGTAAGCCCGTTCGCCGAAGCCAGTAAATGGGAATGACGATGTAGAAGATGCCGTTTAGCAACATCCAGCTCACCACGTCATGCCAAAGATGTGTGTTGCGTTCGTATATCTCGGGCCCGGGAAAATGTAGTCCGGTATTCCAAAAGTATCCCAAGCCTATTTGCGTGATCAAAAGATAGGCGCAGACCAGCCAGAGTTCCGGGCGCGCGCGTTCGATGTTGACATGGAAGTCACTGGCCCATTCGATGGGCGAACGCTTTCGCGTGAGGTAGAGGAGTAAAAAAACGCACAGCACCAAGACCGGTAGATACGCGGTCAAAAGGCTGGCGAGCGCGCCCTCGGCGATCGGAGGGCGGGAACTGGCGGTGGAGTCGAGTACAAAGAAACCAAGGGTTACCATCAACCAGAGCATTGCCGCGCCAATGAATAAACCCCGAGATCGATACATCGATTATGTTTTCCTAGTGAAGCTCGTCCTGCCTGCAGAATGGCCCGCCCGGCAGGACTCGAACCTGCAACCTACGGCTTAGAAGGCCGTTGCACTATCCGGTTGTGCTACGGGCGGCGGGGGCGAAGTATCCCACTCCAGACGAGTTGGGCCAAGTCGAACACGTACCGGTAAGAGCGGCTTAGCCTCGGGGGCCCACTGTGCCAGCCAGTAAGGTGCGCACGCTGTGGTCGAGCAAGGCTTCAGGTTCGATTGATCGGTCAAATAGGTTGATAAGCTGGCTTGCCTCGAGTGTGGCAATGCCATGGGTCATGGACCAGATCTGGGTGGCAAGTTGCAGGCTGTTGATAGACGGATTGCCATTGGCTTCGCAGAACGCCTTTAACAAATTGACCAGAACCATAAAGCCACCATGGTTTTCTGCAACGTTCTCGCGAGTTTCTTCGATGTCACCGCGGTCATCCCACATTAGCGAGAAGAACGCGCGTTTTTTTCGCGCATAGCTCAGGTAGGTGTGCCCCATCTCCAAAATGCCCTCTATCGAGCCAGCGGGGTGTTGCGATGCGGTTTTAGCGGCTTCGACACCCAGCCCGAGGATAGCCAGTTGCCTGACAGCCTTCAAAAGCTCCTCTTTGTCGGCAAAGTGTCGATAGGGCGCCGCGGCGCTGACGCCGGCATTTGCCGCGGCTTCGGCCATCGAAAAGTCGAGTGTGCCATCGCGCTCGATCAGTTCTGCGGCGGCGATAATGAGTGCGTTGCGCAGATCACCGTGATGATAGTTGCTGCGGGCATCAGTCATGCGGCCTCCCTCAATGGCGCGCGCGGCGCTGTCTCTGCCGGCGACCCGTCCTTCAGGAAGTGGCGTCTAGGATGCATCAACAGGGTATAGAGGGGTGGCACAAGATAGAACGACACAATGGTCGAAAGCAGCACGCCACCGGCGATCGCCATCGCAAAGGGTGGCCAGAACTGGCTGCCCTCCAAAATTAGGGGCAGGAAACCCCCAAAAGTGGTGACGGTGGTTGAGACAATGTGTCGGCTCGCATCCATGACCACGTCGACAATGGCGTCGGGGTCACCCGCCGTCGCGCGCTCATTTAATTTGAGTCCGCTCAAAATGATGATGGCCGCATTGATCGAGACACCCACCGAGCCAATCACGCCGATTAGAGCTTGAATGCCCAGTGGATACTGGAACACGGCCAGCGCAAGCAGACTCAGTCCAAAGGAACAGCCGGTCACACCAAAAGCGATACCGGTCAGCCGCCACGAGTTGAAGGTCAGCAAGATGGTGGCGAGCATCGCGGCAAGAATGGTTCCCAGCGGTGCCGTTAAGTCCTCCACCAGTTCCCCGCGCTCCTGGCTGTCACCACCGAACTCCAGACGATAGCCCGTTGGCAGCGGTATCGGATTGATTTCCAGATCGCGTGCCAGCATCTTTAGCGCTTCTTCTGGCAGAACCCCCCGCTTGAGATATCCCTGAACACTGTTCAGCCGGTCGCCGTTTTCCCGTGCAATGGGGCTTTCATCCGGTACCAGCGAGACAGTGCCCAATGCGCTAAGCGGTATGGCGGGAATCAGGGTGTTGCTGCCCGGGTTGCGGATTGGAATCCGGATGTTGGTCAGATCATCGGCGCTGTCCCATTCCTGACGCTTAAGAATGGCGCGCACGGGGAGCCGCTCCGTGCCTTCAAGCAATTCTCCGCCTACCCGACCTTTGAGGGCGCTTTGAATGCCCCTTGCTACGTCGGCCTTACTGAGTCCCGCTCTTTTGAGGGCTGACTCGTCGAGGTCAAAGACAACCTTGGGTGGTGCAGGTGCCATCAGAAGTTTGGTGTGTGTGACGTCTGGTAGTGCAGCCATACGCTGGCGAAATTGCTCGCCAAGCGATTTGAGTAGATCGGTACTGGGTCCGAACAGGCGAACCTCTAATGGCGCTTCGACGGGAGGCCCCTGATCAATGCCGCGCACTAAAATTTGCGCCTCGGGAAATTCCCGATCAACCTCCCGCTGCAGGCGAATAATCAGTGAGTCGGTTTGATTTTCATCGGTGGTAAGCACCAATGCCCGGGACCAGCTTGGCACGCCTTTCACATTGGCGCGCAGGTTGTAATAAAACTCAGGCGGACTCTCACCGATAGACCAATCTACTCGCCTAATGAGCGGCTCTGAACGCAATTTTTGGTCAATTTGAGTGACCAAGTTTAGAGAATCATCGATGGAGGTACCTTCCGGCAATTTGACGTCAAGGTACATTTGATCCCGATCGGTTCCAGGGAAAAACTGCAGCGTGAGCGTGCTCAGACTCAGGTACCCCGTCATGGGGAGTGTTAGCGCCAGCGCAAATGCCCCCAATGGGTTGCGAATTGACCAGTTGAGGGACCGACGAAAAGTAGCGGTGAGTCGTGGGTTGTCTGCGCCGGATCGCCACCAGCGGCGCTCCAGCGCGATGCCTGAGGGCAGCCATCGGGAAGCCAGTACTGGCGTGACAGCAATTGCCAGCAAAAATGAAGACACCAGCATCGCAATCACCGCTACTGCAATGGATCCGAGGAAGTCGCCGCCCCCGCCGGGTAGCATGACCAACGGCAGAAAAGCGAGCACGGTGGTGAGGGTGGAAGACATGAGTGGAATACGCATGCGCGACACCGCACCTTTCATCGCTTCCGTAGGGGGCAGTCCATTTAACAGTCGTTTGCGAATCTCATCGGTCATGACAATGGAGCCGTCAACCAGTAAGCCCAAAGCCACGACTAGTCCCGTTACCGACATGTGCTGGATGGGTATTTTGAGATAAAAAAGGGCAATCATGGACATCAGCGTGCACAGTGGCAGGATCACGGCAACGACCAAAGCTGCGCGCCACCCAAGAGTGACCAGCAATACGGTTAAAACCAGGGCGATACCCATGAGGAGGTTTTTGCCAACGCTTAGCAGGCGCTCCTTGGTATAGCCTGCTTGATCAAAACTGCTTTCAATGTGGACTCCGTCAGGCGCGCCCGCGCTGTAGGCCGCGAGAAATTGATCAAACCGCACGCCGTAACGGTCAACCTGATAGCCCGGTTGCATTTCGACGGCAATTAATACGGAGCGCTGACCATTAGAGAGCGACAAGCTTTGCAGCGGAGTAACCTCTGATTTGGTTACCTTGCCCAGATCCGAGATGCGAATTGCTCGTCCATCAGGCAAGCCCCTGACGATGACACTTCGGACTGACTCAAGGTCTGTAAATTCGCCGGTTAGCTCGACCGTGAGGGCCGCTCCTGCTCCGGTTAACTGTCCAGCGGGGGTGCGTGCGTCAGCCTCGGCCAGCGCGACCGCCACCTCGTCGATTGAAATCCCCAGCATTGAAAGTTTGGTTTCGTCGAGCTCTACGCGCACCTCCTCAATGGGGAGGCCGTAGAGCATCACGCGGCGAGTCATCGGCACACCCCGTGCGGCGTCGGCGAAAAGAAGAGATTGTCGCCGCAATTGAGCGGGCGACAACGGATGATCCTCGGTACCCTTGATGGCAACAATCTTGACGAACTCAGTCCAGAGTTCATCATCAAAATCGGGTGGAGAGCTGCCCGGTGGTAGCGTTAGCGCGACCCGATCAACCACGTCGCGCAGCTCCGCCATGATTTGAGTTAAGCGCGCCGGTGGTGCTTTGTAGTCGACCTCGACAAAAATCAATGACACGCCCGCAGCAGATCTACCGTCGACTTCCATCACATCCGGCTCTTCGCGCAGGGCGTCTACCATGGGTTTGGTAATCAGCGCTTCGACTCGAGCGGGGCTCGCGCCGGGAAAGAAGATTTGTATCTTGGCAAACCACGGCGTAATGGCTGGATCTTCCTTGCGTGCCATCCCGCTCATGCTCGTGTAGCCAACTACAACAACCGCCAAAATAACGAGTGCGAGGTAACGCGAATTGGCATGGAGAAGTTTGGCAATCATGAGCCGGACAGCGTCCGGTTGGGACGGGCTTGACCGAAGACAGGCTCGACCAGGTCTCCGGGGCTGATCCGTTGCAAACCGGAGGCGACGATCGACGCCTCGGCGGGCAGGGTGCCTCTGACGAATACCTCGCTGCCACGCGTATACAGTATTTCGACGCTTTCGCGTCGGGCGCGCTGTCGTCCCTCGCTGTCAGGGGTGATAGTCAGCACGTCCCAGAGCCCTCGCGAGGCCTCAAGTAGCGACGTGATCGGTAACCAGCCGCCTGTGGACTCCACGGTTTCTGCAACCTGCAGTGCAGCCGATTCGCCGACGGCGACGGACGTGTCATCGGGCAAATCAAAAACCGCCCCGACGGTGAGCGTGGCTGCATCGAGGTCATCTCTGATTGAACGCAGGACGCCGATGACCTTTTCACGCTGCAGGGAAAGCGTGTAAGGGTTACCCGTTATCAGTGTTCGAGCGACATGCGGCGGGACGCCGACGTGCGCTTCGCGACCGGTCGCGGTAACCAGTCTCATAACAGGAGTGCCGGGCGCCACGACTGCACCGGTTTGCACTAGGCGTTCTGCGACCACGGCTTCATAAGGGGCCCGCAGGGTGCTTTTTTCGAGTTCAAGCTGCGCAGACTGGCGTTGTGCGGCAGCAGTACTCTCTGCCGCTACCAGCGCTTGGGTAGCGAATCGCGCATCGTCATAGTCTTGCTGGGAGGCTGATCCATCTTCGATGAGGCTTGCGATGCGGTCTGCTCGCGCCTCCGCCTGCGCACGTTCTGCGACGACCCGATCGTAGGCGGCGGCGGCTGCATCGAGGCGTGCCTGCCGACGATCAATCCCCAATTGCGCGAGAACCTGTCCCGGTGAAACTCGCATACCCTCTGTCGCGATGAGCGAGGTGAGTACCCCTGCGACCTCAAAACCCAACACGCTGTCGGATCCTGCGCGAACGACGCCAAGGTAGGTGGCCTCGCGGACATAGCTGGTTTGCTCCCGATACGTCGTGGCAGCCACGGGCATGGGCGTCCGCTCGACAGAGGTGGTTGTTACCTTGTTGGCCTTGATCAGCGCTGTGGCGCCGAGGGTCAGGCCTACGGCTAAAGCGACTGCCCATAGCGATTTCATTAGGTTCGGGTTCACTAGACCGCTCCCGCTATCCTGAAGATAGGTGTTTTAGAATCCTTAATGTTAATCTTATTCACATTAAATGTAAATGCGATTAACATTTGTTGCGCAGCGGTTTTATCCAGTACTCAGCTTGCGTGCCCGTTGTGATTTCGCGACACTAACGCCCCCGCCGCGAGGTGGGCTCTGTGGTGACTCGGATGGTCCCCTCGCAGCGATAGGTGATGAACTCCGCCAGGCCCGGAAGGGAGCAACGGTAGTTACTGATTCGGGTGCCGGGGTGTGGCTGTCCGAGTCGCCTCCTTTAATCACGGATGGCTTGGCATGTCTCATCAGGTTCTGGCCCGCAAGTGGCGACCCGGTAACTTCTCCGAGATGGTCGGGCAGCAACACGTTTTGCAGGCCTTGGTGAACGCGCTGGAGTCCGGTCGACTGCACCATGCCTATCTCTTCACTGGTACACGCGGTGTCGGTAAAACCACGGTGGCGCGGATTCTCGCTAAGTGTCTCAACTGCGACGGTGGTGTGACGGCAACACCGTGTGGAGAATGCGGTGCTTGTTTGGAGATCGCAGAGGGCCGCTCGGTTGATTTGATCGAGGTCGATGCGGCCTCCAAAACCAAGGTGGAGGATACCCGCGAGCTACTGGAAAACGTCCAGTACACGCCAACGCGGGCGCGCTATAAAATTTATTTAATTGACGAGGTGCACATGCTGTCTAACCACAGCTTTAACGCCTTGCTGAAAACGCTGGAAGAGCCACCGCCGCACGCCATGTTTCTGCTGGCGACCACTGATCCGCAAAAACTGCCGGCAACCGTGCTGTCTCGTTGTCTGCAGTTCAACCTTAAAAACATGCAGCCCGAGCAGATTGTGGCCCACCTCGAGCACATTTTGACCGCTGAGGCGGTGAGCGCTGATCCAGAGGCGCTAGCGCTGATTGGGCGCGCAGCAGAGGGCTCCATGCGCGATGCGTTAAGCCTGACCGATCAAGCAATCGCCTACGGAGAAGGAAAGCTCGTGGGGGGCGAGGTGGCCGAGATGCTGGGCACGGTGGATCGCGGGCAGGTGTTAGAGCTGGTGGCGGCGATTCTTGATGAAGATCCCGCGGCTGTTCTGACGTTGGTCGCGCAGATCGCTGAGCATGCGCCGGATTTTGTGTCCACGCTGGATGAATTGAGCAACGTTCTGCATCAGATGACGATCGCCCAGACGGTGCCGGGCGCGCTCGATACCAGCTGGCCCGATCAGGCGCGTATTGTCGAGTTGGCGGCTAGCGCCACGGTGGACGATACCCAGTTGTTTTGGCAAATGGCGGTGTCGGGTCGCAGGGAAGTGCATCTAGCGTCATCGGCACGCGCCGGACTTGAGATGATTCTGCTTCGGATGATTGCTTTTCGGCCCGCCGCAGTGATTCAGCCGCAGGCAGCGGTGGGAGACCCCCCGGTAAAAAAGCCTGATCCACCGGCGATGCCGGTGGGTTTGGAAGCAGAGCCAGATACAAGCCCCGCTCCTTCTGCCAGTTCGGCGTCAAAAATGGATGCTGCTGGAAAACGCTATAACGACCAGCCCGTCAAAGAGCCGCCAATACCTGCCCCGCCCGCCGAGACCGAGGAGAAGCCTGCCTCTCCGGAGGTGCCCGTCGGTTTATTTGATGAGCCAAGCAGCGCGGCCCCGCTGAATGTTGGCGCGCCCGCTGGGTTGGGGCTGGAGCTCCTTACCAGCGAGGGGTGGCCGATGCTGTTTGAGCGTTTGCAGTTCACGGGGATTTTGCACAACATTGCACTGAATCTGGAGCTGTCAGAGGTCTCCGGATCGGCGCTCTCGTTCAGCCTCGCCGAGGGGGAGGCGACCCTGCTGAATGACCGGCACCCGGCACAGCTCACCCAGGCCTTGTGTCAGCAGCTTGGACAAGAGGTCATGGCAACGATTACGGTGGTCAACCATAGTGGGCGGACGCCTGCTGCGCGTCGTGCGGCAGCGGCAGCGGCTCGATTGGCTGACGCTGAGCAGGCGATCTCCAGCGACGATGCGCTGCACGGCCTATTAAAGGCGTTCGATGCCGAGATTATTCCCGGCAGTCTTCGGCCTAATCTGGCTGAAGGGGAGCCAGCCGGGGAAGGCGCCGAGACTGAGGGGCGCGTGTAAGTCGAGATATCCGCCGTGATACGCGGCCTCATTATTAAAGGTTAAATGACTGATTTAAATGAAGTTAAGTCCATCCATTGAGGCGTTGATTGAAGGCTTGAGGCATCTGCCAGGTGTTGGGCCGAAGTCAGCGCAACGAATGACGCTGCATTTGCTCGAGCGTGATCGGGAAGGGGCCCAGCAGATCGCTGAGGCCATCGAGGTGGCGCTATCCAAGGTCAAAAACTGCAGCCGGTGCCGAAATTTTACGGAGCTCGATGTCTGTGAGATTTGCTCGGATCCCAAGCGCGACGCGACAACACTGTGTGTAGTGGAGGCTCCGGCAGATGTGATGGCAATCGAGCAGAGCGGGAGCTTCCGTGGACACTACTATGTGCTGATGGGACACCTCTCTCCGATCGATGGTATTGGACCCGAGCAACTTGGATTAGACGCGTTATGTGATCGCTTCACCAGTGGTGAAATCAGCGAGGTTATTTTGGCGACGAATCCCACAGTGGAGGGAGAGGCGACCGCTTACTACATCAGTGAGCGGGCCCGCAATGCAGCGGTAACGGTGTCGCGTATTGCTCACGGCGTGCCGCTCGGTGGTGAATTGGAATATACCGATGCCAATACATTGGCGCATGCGCTCAGTGGCAGGACAGTGGTGCGCGAATGAACTGGGCCCTGATCCATACCAGCGACGAGCTGAACGCCTTGCTGGCTGAGAACCGTCATCACTCATTGGTGGCAGTGGATACGGAGTTTCGACGTCGCGATACTTTTTTCCCTCAGGTCGCGTTGGTGCAGTTGTGTTGGGGCGAGACAGCATATCTGGTTGACCCGCTGCAGCTTGAGGACCTAGCTGCGCTGAAACGCTTCATGGTGGACCCTGAGCAAATCAAGCTGATTCATAGTGCGAGTGAAGACCTAGAGGTGTTTTCGCACTGGCTCGGTATTTTGCCTGCGCCGCTTTTTGACACGCAGAGAGCAGCGGCGCTAGTCGGCTTGGGTAACGGACTGAGCTATCGTGCATTGGTTGCCGAATTTTTTGATATCGATCTACCCAAGGACGAAACGCAGTCCGATTGGCTGCAGCGACCGTTGACCCCGGCGCAGGCCGACTATGCGGCTCAGGACGTGAGTTACCTGCACCCAATGGGCGCGCAATTGCAGGATCGGGCCGCTAAGTTGAATCGACTCGACTGGGTGCTCGAAGAAGGTGCGCGCATGCGGCCCGGTGGGAGGGCACCGATTACCAAATTTAAAACGGCATACCGTTTACCTCCGAATCAGCAGAGAGCGCTTGCCGAGCTGGTGGAGTGGCGGGATGACGAGGCGCGACGCCGCGACCGGCCCCGAAGCTGGATTTTGAATGACAAGGTCGTCATGGCGGCGGCACGAGAATTGCCGCGTTCAGTGCGAGAGCTGGCCAATATTGAAGATATGCCCCAAGGGCTGGTGCGTCGCGCAGGAGATGATCTGATCGCGCGCCTCGTGTCGGCAGCCGACGATCCGTTACCTGTGTCCCCGCAGCTGATTCCGAAGCCGCTCTCTGGCGAGCAACGCAATAGACTGGGTGAGCTATCTAAGCGCCTTAAAGCGATCGCTGGAGCGATGGATGTTCCACCCGAAGTGCTGATGCCCAAGGCTGACCTTGAGCATTTGATTCGTCAGGAGGGGGACGCCACGCTGCCGGCACCTGATGCTTGGGCGGGCTGGCGTGCGGCCG
>CALKEI010000188.1 GCA_938085095.1 uncultured Luminiphilus sp.
AAAAGTCTCCCCTTGCCCAGTCAGATTCCGACGATGACGCATCCCCGTATGCTCCCTGTTTCGATCATCTCATGAGCCTGCGCCATCTCTTCAAACGGCAATACGTCGGCAATGCGATGCTGTAGCGCATCGCTGGCCAACAGTTTCTGCGTATCGGCAACGGCCAGCGCCTTGGCCCTTTCCGGCATGGCATAAACAATGACCATGCGGACTGTGAGGTCCATAAACATCATGGTCCTGAAAGGCAATGTGGGTTCGGGTACCACGGTACTGGAGTACGTTGCGATGGTCGCGCCGATCCTGACGCAGTGCAGCAGCTCGGGTAAATTGGCGCCGAACTCTACATCGATGACCCGATCGATTTTTTTACCCCCGCTCAGATCAAACACCTGCTGGCCCCAACCCGCTTCCCGATGATTCACCACTGAATCCGCGCCCGCCGCGCGGCACGCCGCCGCATCCAATTCGTTACTCGCGGTGGCGATGACGCGCGCACCGTCTCGTCGGGCCCACTGTATGGCGTAATGACCGACCCGCCCGGCTCCGCCCGTCACCAAAATCTGCTGATCGGTAACGGGCCCGTCAGCAAATACGCAACGATGTGCAGTCAAAATAGGAATGCCCACGCAAGCGCCCACTTCAAAACTCGTGTTATCGGGGAGCGAAGGTGCTCGGTCACTCGCAATGGTGACATATTCGGCGGCCGTGCCATGCTGGCGTCCGTACTGCGCCTGATACACGAAGACTCTCTCACCCGCTCTCGACGCGGGTACCCCCGCGCCCACTGCGGCGATGGTGCCCGCGCCGTCACTGTGGGGAATCACCGGTCCGGCATCCAGCAGATCTGGGAATCCGCCGGCCCGTTTTTTTACATCTGAGGGATTCACGCCGGTAGTGCGCAGCTTCACCAACACCTCACCCGGTCCGGGCTCGGGGGTCTGCCGGTCGCCGATCTGCAACACATCGCGGGCGGAGCCAAACTGATCAAACCAGCACGTTTTCATCGCAAATCCCTCACGGATCCAACCAATTGGCGAGACTCTCGGTATGACCATCGATGCCAATGGTTTGGCCAGAGACCATTCGCCCACCGGGGCCCGAGAGAAAGCACACCATCGCCGCAATGTCTTCCGCACTGGCGAAGTCTCGCAAGGAGCTTTGGCGCTGGTAAACCGTGCGGATTTCCTCGGCGCTAACGCCTCGCTCCTCTGCATCGCGCTGAATCACGCGCTCTATACGCTCCCCTCCCACGCTCCCCGGACAGATCGCATTGACGCGAATGTTCCAGGGTCCCAGCTCCATCGCCCAGGTCTCAGTCAGACCAATGGCGGCCCACTTGGACGCGACGTAGGGGGAGCGCAACGGGCAACCATAGCGGCCCGCGCTGGACGACATATTGAGGATCACACCACTCCGCTGCGCTTTCATTAACGGGATCACAAGACGGGTGAGATAAAAGAGGCTATTCAGATCGGTATTGATCGTCGACTGCCAGGCCTCCACCTCGATCTCTTCCACGGGTTGCTGCGGTCCGGCGATACCGGCGTTATTCAGGAGCACATCGACCCGATCGCAAGACTTCATCAATTGAGCAAACGCTGTCTCGACCTTCGCTGGGTTTGAGACATCACACGCGACTGCAGCACCTTCGCCAAATTCGGCCTCAAAGGCCGCAACGCCCTCAACATCAATATCGAGTGTCAGAACCCGATAGCCCGCCTCGACAAGGGCGCGAGCGCATGACAGGCCAATTCCCGAGGCGCCCGCTGAAATAATAGCTACAGGCTGATCTGTCATATGGCGATCTCACTTATCACGCCCCCCGGCCTTGAGCCCGGCGCTGGAATATTTCCTCTAACGAGCTGCGTCACTGCCTCAGCGGGCTTTTACGCACCCTATTTTATCGCGGTGGATGGTCCGCGCGCAGCGTCTTCAGCAAGCCCCAGCCGGAGAGCCAAAATGTAAAGGTCAGGGGTAACGACACCACAAGCGTCGCAGTTTGCGCCTCTTTGATACCGCCCGCATACATCAGGCCGATCGGCAGGATCGCAATCGCAACGGCCCAAAAAACGCGGTGCCATCTCGGTGGGTCCTCAGACTCACCGAGTGACTGGGTTGCTGAGGCTGCCAACGTGTAGGAAGCGCTGTCGTAAGTGGTTGAAACGAAAATAACTGCCACCACCGCGAACACGCCAATGATCAAGCCTGACATGGGCAAGGTGTCGAGGCCTGCCACGACGGCCGCATTGCCACCCTCGGACTGCATAATACTCACGACATCCAGCTCACCGCTGAGCTGGAGACTCAGGCTGTGATTACCCAGCACCAGAAAAAATAACCAGACGCCGAAGGAACCAAATAACAACATCCCTACGACCACCTCACGGAGGGTGCGGCCTTTCGAAATTCGGGTTACAAATAACCCTACGAACGGCCCGTAGGCAATCCACCATGCCCAATAAAAAACGGTCCAATCGCCTACGAACCCCGTGTCATCAATAGGGTCTGTCCAGAAGGTCATGGCAAGCGTGTTTTGAAACAGGAACCCGAGCGAATTCACCGCCATCTTCAGGAGAAACAGCGTATCGCTCGCGAGCAACACAGCTGCTAGGAAAAAAAGTGCCAGTCCAATATTTAAGGTGCTAAGACGCCTTATGCCCGCCTGAAGGCCCATCCATACGCTCAGGGCGAATACCGCGACACAGATTGCCACCACCACCAGCTCGAGGGCAAAGTTGGCCGGCACCCCCGTCAGACGATTGATAAAGGCTGCAATCAACGGTGTTGAAAAACCCAGTGAGCTGCCCGCCCCACCGATCAACGCAACCATAAAAAAGCTGTCCATCAATCTTGCTGGCAAGGAATTCTCGCGCCCTTTCAGCCAGAAGTGGGCAGAAATACTATATTTCAGCTGAGGGATACGACGAACATAAAACGGGTAAGCGATCGCCATTGTAGGCAAGCAATAAAGGGCCCAAGCAACGAAACCCCAATGATGCAAACCATAAGAAGATGACCAGAGATACGCATCATGGGAAAAAGGCTCGGCGCGGAACGGCGGCGCCTGAATGTAATACGCCCATTCGATGCCACTCCAATACATAAGCCCCGCACCGATGCCCGCTGCAAACAGCATCGAGATCCAACTAGCAGTGCTAAATTCGGGCGCACCATCGCCCAGTTTGATATGGCCGTATTGGCTCATGCCGATGTACAACACCACCACTAAGGCCAGAGCACCGGTGAGAATATAGAACCAGCCGAAAGTGCCCGCGATCCAGGCATAGGCTTCCCTGAGAAGCTCAGCACTTTGTTGCGGAAAAACCAGAAGCGGAATTGACATACCTAGCAGTATCGAGACCGTCAGACCAAAGTTCACTCTGTCGACTTGTTGGGACAAACGTGGGGCTCTTTTTATTAATGGCTGACTGCCGATGTTCAAGAGTATACACAGACGCGCGATGGCCGGTGGTGCCTCTAGAATCGGAATTGAGTCCGTGTGACTTGCAACGACTTTTCAGTCAGCGTCATCTGTCTATACTACGCGCCAGACAAATGCCAACTTAATCCCAATGCGGCGGCTCCTCTCCTCTACTTTTTTATTGCTCTGTCTACCCGCAGATCTCCGGGCCCACACCGAGGAGACCCTTCTCGAGGAGTTGGTGGTGCTCGGTCGCCGGGGCCATCTAGCGGGTGAGGCGAGGAGCGCATCGGAGGGCGTTACGGGTCATATGGATCTGTCGATCCGCCCGTTTCTGAGACCCGGCGATCTCCTCGAGGCTATCCCCGGCATGATCGTGACGCAACACAGCGGCTCGGGGAAATCGAACCAAATGTTCCTGCGCGGCTTTAACCTAGACCACGGAACCGATTTCTCCACCACTCTCGATAACATGCCCGTCAACATGCGCAGTCATGGTCATGGACAGGGTTACACCGATATCAATTTCCTGATACCCGAGACTGTTGAGCGCATGAACTTTGTCAAAGGTCCCTACCACGCTGAACTGGGTGACTTCTCGTCTGCTGGTGGCGTCAACATCCAGACCTTCAACACGCTGACCAATCAACTCTCACTGAGCAGCGGCGAGAACGGATTTCAGAGAGTGCTCGCTATGGGCAGCCTACCGTTAGCCGGCATGCAACTATCGGGCGCAGTGGAAGCTCACCGATATGACGGGCCCTGGGTGGATGTCGAAGAAGATGTAAAAAAACTGAACGGGCTGATCAAACTAACAGGGGGTAGCAAGCTAGCGCCCTGGCACGCTTCGGTAATGCATTACGACAACGAATGGAACTCGGCTGATCAGGTCCCGGGCCGCGCTGTGCGGGCCGGCCAGATCTCGTCACTGGGATCTATTGACCCAACCCTCGGAGGAAATACCCGGCGCTCGAGTCTCTCTTACGGGTATGAGCGAACACGCGGTGATCACAAGATGGATTGGAGTGCCTATGTGATCGATTATGAGATGAACCTGTGGTCCAACTTCACTTATTTACTCGATGATCCCGCGCTGGGGGACCAATTCAAACAAGTCGATGATCGAACTATCCTGGGCGGCAGTTATCACCACCACTGGAATCCGAGCGCCCGCGCGTCTATCCAGCATCGTTGGGGAGCGACATTGCGTCACGATGACATCGACTCTGTCGGGCTGTATCGCACGCAGGCGCGGCAACGCACTGCAAGCATTCGGCAAGACATCGTGGACGAAACCAGCCTTGGGCTTTACTACGAGTCAATCTGGTCTTTCGCGTCGCAATGGCGCGCTGTGCTCGGAACTCGAATTGACCTCTATCGTTTCGACGTGCGGGCTGATGACCCCCGCAATAGCGGTAGCGACCGTGACGGCATGTTCAGCCCAAAGGGCAGTCTGATCTATCGCCACAGCCCCACCACCGAATGGTATGTCAGTGCCGGAAAGGGCTTTCATTCAAACGACGCGCGTGGTGTCACCCAACAAGCTGATCCGGTCAGCGGCGAAGCGGTGGACGCCGTCGACCCATTGGTGACCTCAATCGGGGGAGAGCTCGGGGTCAAAACCCAGCGGGAACGCAGCTGGAATCTGGCTGCCTCACTGTGGTACCTCGAGCTTGACTCAGAGCTGCTGTTTGTCGGCGATAGAGGAACCACCGAGGCGAGCCGACCCAGCGAGCGCTGGGGTATCGAACTCAATAACGTCTGGATGATCAATACCATGTGGTCAGTCGAAGCCGATATTGCCTGGTCCGATTCGCGCTTTAGCGATGGAGCGGTCGAGGGGGATAATATTCCTGGCGCACTGAAAACCGTATTGAGCGCAACAATATCAGCCCAATACCCCTCTGGCTGGTTTGGTTCGCTCCGACTCAGATACTTCGACGGTGCATCGCTGGTCGAGGATGGCTCGGTAGAAGCCAACAGCGCGACTCTCGCCCACCTCGCGCTGGGCTGGGGCGGGGAGCGCTACGAACTTCGGGCTGATGTGCTTAACCTATTGGACTCGGATGACCGTGACATCGAGTACTTTTATGCGTCGCGGCTCGCGGGAGAGCCCCTAGAGGGCGTCGAGGATCGACACTTTCACCGCTTTGAGCCCCGTCAGATCCGCTTTACCGTGACTCTGAATCTCTGAATCACTAGATCTCTGCCTCTCGCTCAGGCCAGTGGCCCACCTATGCAGAGAGAAGCTAAGACACTGCGTTGGCCTGCATAAGGGCGGCGGCCGTGCATCACCAAATAATTATCAATCAGGGCTACATCGCCAGTCTGCCAGGCAAGATCAAATACACTGCCGTAGGCGATCTCGACCGCTGCCTTTAAGTCGGCCTCGTCAAACTCGGATCCGTCTCCATACGTCACAGAACGCTTACTGTCGTTACGCTGATCTTGCCAGCCACAGTACGCCGCAATCAGCTGGTTGAAGAACACCTCGCGCCCCGCCTGAGTCTGCCGAATCAATGGTAGTGCGGGTGTCGTGACACTCAAGTTGTCATCGGGAAGCCAGCACCATTGATACTGCAGCGACGCCAGGCGCCTTTCCGCCGCCTCTCGTGATTCAACACCCAACGTCTGCCGCCAGCTCCTACCCTGCCCCGAGGTTTGGTCCGCCACAGCGGGCATCGTGAGGGTATAACAGGCACCTCTCTCCCTACACCGGGCCACAAAAGCGGGTATCGCCTTTTCGAGTTGTTCCAGCAGCACATCCGAACGGCACAGGGGTGTAGCACCACCCGACTCTGCCGACTGCTCACTGAAGAAAAACAGGTGACTGGGGAAACGTGGCGTCTGCGCCATCTCGTGATGCAAGAAAATCTCGACGTCCCGCGGCGCTTCATTGGCGGTAAAAATCCGTGACGTGCGGTTACGCCTAACGGCGTTTGACAGCGATTCGTCGTAGGGAAAGTTCCTCAGACCAAAGTCCGCAACGAAAGCGTCAAAATCTTGCGCACTGGTGATGCCGAAACCACGAAACAAGATGGCACCATGTGCCGACAGATGACTCAAGATCTCGCCGCACCCAGCCGCCAGCGCGCAGGGAGCACCGGGGTCGGCGGGAGTCAGCACCAGTGGAAAATCGAATCCAAGGTGCCGTTGCTGCGCGGTGACAGTCTGGCGATCAAATGGAGATATCATGGCGCCGGGACTGCACCATTGGATTGAGGCAGCACACCGTGATCAATCATAGATGGGGTAGAAGCATCCGAAGGCTTCCTCGCAAAAGTGCCCCGGATCATTAAAACGCCGGTTTTTGTTCAGCGCCGAGATCGCGGCCATTTCCTCATCGCTCAATGCAAAGTCGTAAAGTGCGCGATTCTCACGCAGTCTCTCCACCCGACTGGTCTTCGGAATCACCGCTGTACCGCGCTGAATACCCCAGCGTAAAACAATCTGTGCTGGCGTTTTGCCAAGCCGTCGGGCGGCTGTCTGAACAGGAGCCTGCTCGAGCACAGACTCTCCCGCCTCCGCCATATTGAGCTCCAGATAGGACAACGCACCCAAGGGTGAAAAGGCCGTCACGGTAATATCGTAGTGTGCCGCGGCGCGCAGCAAACGCTCTTGAGTCAGATAAGGGTGAGATTCGATCTGCAGCATGGCCGGCCTGATATTTGAATACGCCATCAGGTCATGGAGCAACCCCGTGTTGTAGTTACAAACGCCAAGCTCCTTGACCAGACCAGCATGCACCAAGTCTTCCATCGCACCCCAAGTCTCTGCGAGCGGCACAGGGTCAGGCACCATAGCAGGCGTGTCAGCGGAGGGGTCGACAATCCATTCGGGAGGGTAGCGAGTCTCGAAATCAACGTATTGCAGCGCGATAGGAAAGTGAATGAGGTACAGATCAAGCTCGCTGAGCCCCAGATCTTTTAGCGTGCGCTCGCAGGCGGCCCGAACGTGCTCAGGCCGATGAAACGTATTCCACAGCTTGGAGGTCACCCAGAGCGCGCCGCGATCGATCAGCCCCTTGTCGAAAACCTGACGCAAACCGGCTCCCACTTCTGCCTCATTTCCATAATCGGCAGCGCTATCGAGATGGCGGTAGCCCTCGGCAATAGCGGTTTGTACCATCCCGGCAGTCTGCTCTCTGGCGATCTTCCACAGGCCCAACCCGAGAGAGGGCATCTCCTGGGCGCCTACCGTAATTGTCTCTGTCAATCTCATCTCCTCAATGTACCTGTCATCGCCATCTTTCGTTGGCGCGGCCGATCACCTTATCCTGCTGCGTAAAAGTCGCCGAGACCTTGTTCTTCACAATAGGCAGCGACATCGACCTCCCGGCGTCGCTGCATTGAATGTTGCGCGGCACTCGCCACAATCAAGGACCAAAGTGCCTGCTGTGGCGTGGCCGCATCCACCGTCTGTCCCGCCAATTGCCGGTTAAAAGCAATGTGCTCGAAGAATGTTGCACCGTAGTGACCGCTGGATTCAATTGGGTCCGGATAACCTACTGGCACAGCCTGATAGGCCGCGTGCTGCGGCACCTCTACCTGGAGTCGCGCACTGGAGCGAATATCGGGATGAAAGCTCGCGTGCTCGCTGGCCACCAGTCGACCACGCTCGCCCACCACCACCAGCTCCTCGTAAAGCTCCTGGCAAAACATATTCAGGGTAAAGCTCGCGCGCACGCCATTGTCGTAATCGATGATCACCATGGCATGATCATCGATATCTGAGGATTGGCCCTGCCACTCAAAATCCAGAAAGTTAACCGCTCTGCCCCCGCTGGCATACACTCGCTTCGGGCGCGACTGCGCCACCACATTGATCAGATCGAAGTAATGACAGCACTTTTCAACCAGCGTGCCACCGCTATTGCGGTTGAACTTGTTCCATTGATCGACCTTGTCCAAAAAAGGCGGCCGATACTCCGACATGGCAATCGTCTTCACTGCACCCAGGGCACTCTGCGACTGCAGCTCATAGAGCGCGTCCACATACTGCGCCTTGTATCGGTACTGCATGCCTAGCTGAATGAAACTGGGATACGCCTCTGCCAACCGGACAATCTGCTCCGCATCAGCAAGGTTCGTCGCCATAGGCTTCTCCAGCAAAATCGGCTTACCCGACGCACAGACGGTTTGCAGAATGTTGTGATGAGTATGGTTCGGCGTACTGATCACAATGCCATCCACGGCGCTGTCTTGAATCGCCTCTCTAAGGTCGTCATACACCTTTAGCGGCTGATCCGTGAGTAATCGCCAATCAGAAAGTGCCCAGTCGACGCTACCTTTGAAGGGATCAACCATCCCCCGCACCTCGGCCCAGCCCAGCAGTTGCGTGACCCGCATGTGCTCGCGGCCCATCATCCCTGCACCAACGACCAACAAACCCGGCTTGCGATCCCCTATCCAATGAGGGTTTTCCGGTGTCAGCGCGGCGATGCGCTCTGCTGCACAACCAATGAGTGGCGAGGGCGGCGGCGTCATTGTTGCGCTCCAACGCCCGCATTCAAGCGGCGATGCCACCACAGCCACATCAACATATTGATGGCCGCCAAAACCAGTAAAACGGGTGCGAATAATGCAGAGCCATCACCTACCAGCCCGATGGGTGAGAACACCACATAAAGTGCCACCACGCAGGACAGCAGGGTGAAGGCACAAGGCTGTGCATAGGCCCATGGGGTGAGATCCACCGCCGCCTTTGGTTGCACAGATGGGCCGTTGATCCGCGGCCGCCACTGCCCGATGACCAGCATCATCAGCACCTCAATCGCGAACAAAATGGCATAGAGGTGCAAAAAATGTACTGGCAGTAATTCTTTGAACAAGAACTGAAAAGCACCATAGGCGACGATATGGAAGACAATCACCGCTTTGGCCCCCACGGCCGGCACATGCCGCGTGAACAGACCAACAATAACAATGGCAATCATAGGAATGTTGTAAAAGCCGGTGAAGATGCGAATAACCTGCCATAACCCCTCTTCAGCAAACTGTAAAAGCGGTGCCACCATCAGGGAAAAAACCGTAATGATCAAACCCACTCTTTTGGCGACCCGAACCAGCTCCGCGTCGGAAACAGGCCTGCTCACCCACGGCTGATAGACGTCGATACAGAATAACGTGGAGGCACTATTAATCAGTGAATTGAACGAGCTCAACACAGCACCCAATAACACCGCGAGGAAAAATCCGGTGGCGTACACTGGGAAAACGTCGCGCACTAATTGTGGGTACGCAAGATCAATAGACTGCAGCTCGGGGCCGTAAAGATGGTAGGCCACCACACCGGGAATCATCATCAGTAGCGGTACCAGTACCTTAAAAAAACCCGACAGCAACACGCCCTTCTGTCCCTCAGCAAGACTGCGAGCAGCGAGGGTGCGCTGAATGACGTATTGATTGGTGCACCAATAAAACAGATTAGCGAAGACCATGCCGGTGAAGAGGGTCGCAAAGGGCGTCGGATCGGAGGGCCCGCCGATCGCATTGAGCTTGTGGGTTTCGGTCGTCAATAGAATGTTGAGGCCCGCACCGACGCTCCCCTCCCCCAGCGCCTGCAGGCCCAGCCACGGCACGGCCACGCCAACAATCAGTAAGCCAACGCCGTTGAGGGTATCGGAAACCGCGACCGCCCTGAGACCGCCGAGGATGGCATAGGCTGCACCCAGCGCGCCGATCAGCACAATGGTCAGCAGCAGGGAGGCGCTATAACCTAACTGCAAAAGCTCAGGTACATCGAATAGCTTGAGTACCGCAATGGATCCCGAATAGAGCACGCTGGGAATGGTCACCAAACCGTAACCCAGCATGAAGAGCACCACGGTCATCTGCCGGACACCCTCGTCAAAACGCGAACTGAGGAATTCCGGTAGCGTCGTAAAAGCGCCGGCCAGATAACGAGGCAAAAAAATGAACGCCATTAATACGGTGGCAAGCGCCGCAGTGACTTCCCAACCCATACTGCTCAGATTGTAGCCATACGCAGAACCATTAAGCCCGATCAGCTGTTCCGCCGAGAGATTGGTTAACAGCAGTGAACCCGCAATAAATGTCGCGCCGAGTCCTCGCCCCGCGAGGAAGTAACCGGTACCCGTATCAACGGTGCCTCGGGTCTTCAGCCAGGACACAACTGCCACAAAGCCCATAAAGACGATGCAGCTGACAACGGTCAATAATAAATTGGAAGCTGGCATGCAGAGTTTGACCCGATCAATATCATCGCAGGGTACGCACCCGCCCCTCTCCCATCAATCGCCCTGTTTCAAGGGTTTCAGAACAATGAGTCTGATACGAGCCTATGGAGTGAGTGCCCGCTTAAGCTCAATGCAGCTTCCGCCAAGCAAAACTCGTGAACACCACAATGGCTTGATTAAAAATGCCCATGACAACCTTAACGACAGCTATTACTATACCGTCTGGACGGTTTATAAAAGGCGCTCCATGAAAGCTGAAAGCACACGCGCGCGCATCCGCGTCGCAGCCGCTAGGGTCATCGAGCGGGACGGTGCAGCGCACCTCACGTTGGACAAAATTGCGGCAGCGGCCGGTATCTCCAAGGGTGGTCTCCTTTATCACTATCCCTCTAAGCAGGCATTGCTTGAAGGATTGCTGACGCACTTGCTGGGAAATCGACCGAAGCTAATCGAACCACTCGCCTCGGATGAGGAGCAAAATCTCACATTGCTGCTAGATTCGCTGATCGATGCCGACTTCGATTTGCCTGAAGACGAGCGCATTATGGCTCAGGGATTAGTCGCCGCCTCGGCAGAAAGCCCCGAGCTCCTCGCGCCAGCCAAAGAGCACGTGGGCGATCTGTTTGCTGCGCTGGGCACACCCCCGCCGACCGCTGACGCGGCGCGGATCATATTTCTGGCGTCGCAGGGGCTTCAGCTATTGGAAATATTGGGCTTGCTGTCGCTCAGCGCGCCCGAGCGCAACCAGGTTCGTCAACACCTGAAAGCACTCACGCGGGAGCTTCAGCCATGCTGAGGGTGCTGATAACCACCTCACTGATGGCACTAACCGGTTGCGCTGATGATCAGGTAACCAGCGTCGAGCCCGCCTCGCGGCCAGCCCGGCTAATGGAGGTCGGGTTGAGCAACATTTCAGTGCCGCTGAAATTTGTTGGTGAGGTCGCACCAGCGCATACCGTCGATCTCGGTTTTGAGGTCGATGGCACGCTGCAGGCGATGCCTGTCAGCGAAGGTCAAACTGTATCGAAGGGACAGGTCGTCGCGCGGCTGGATCCGCAGCGATTTGAGCTCGCGCTGAAGAGCGCGGAGGCCGACCATGAACTGGCGGAGAAAACGCTTTCCAGGGTCGATGCACTGAAACAATCCGGCACGGTGTCACAAGCGGAACTCGACGAAGCAATCGCCCGCGCCAAACTGACACATCTGGCCGTCGAGACCGCAAAAAAAGACCTCGATGATACGGTTTTGCGAGCGCCATTTGACGGCAGATTGACCAAATGGCTGACCGAAAATTTCTCACCGACCGTTCGACTGACGCCCGTAATACGTCTGGCACCGACACATGGTGTCGAAGTGGTCGTCGGGATTCCCGAGCAACTCATGGCCGGCCTGAAGCCCGCAGCGTTGGAGCGAGTTCAGGTGCAATTCAGTGCGGATCGGAGTCGGCTCTTCCCCGCTCAATGGCTTGACTATGAGGCGGAGGCTGATCGCACTACACAGACGTTTAATGTGCGCTTCTCACTTACTGAAACACCGCCATGGCCCGTGTTACCGGGGATGACGGCCACGCTGCTGCTGTCACAGCAAACACCAGAGTCCACTGCGATTCGGGTGCCGCTCGCGGCTCTGCAGAGCGATGCCGAGGGAGATTTTTTCGTTTGGGTCGTTTCTCGGGACACATTGGCGGTCGAGCAACGGGCTGTCGAAGCAGGCATCCCTGAACGTGACAGTATTCCGATTCGCTCGGGGCTCAGTGCCGGTGAGCAGATCGTCGTTGCAGGTGGTGCCTGGTTGCACACAGGCATGCGGGTCCGGCCACTCAAGGAAGACTGACCGATGTCCCGATCCTCACTCACCGAGTTTGCGCTGGCGAATCCCCTCTATGTCTGGCTGATAACACTGGCGTGCCTGATCGGCGGACTCGCCGGTGGCCAAAGGATTGCTCAACTAGAGGACCCTCCCTACCCGATCAAAATTGCCTTCGTCTTCACAGAGTATCCCGGGGCTTCGGCACTGGATGTAGAGCTGGAAGTGACCGAAGTGCTGGAGCGCTCCATTCAGGAACTTCCCTGGATCAAAAATCTGGTCTCGAGGTCGCTCCCCGGTCGCTCGGAAATCGAGATTGAGCTGAACCACACAATCCCCCCAGATGGCACTGCACAAATTTGGGACGAGCTCCGGCGCCGGGTCAGTGAGGCAGCAATGCGCTTACCCGTGGGCGCGCATTCACCCTGGGTGGAGGACGACTTCAGCGACGTGTATGGCCTGCTCTACGGGTTTTCGATCCCCGAGGGGTACGACATTGCCACTCTGCGCGATGCAGCGAGATTACTGGAAACAAATATCAAACGACTAGACCACGTTGCCAAAGTCAGAGTAGAGGGGGTCCCAGAGGAGCAGATTCACGTCGACTTCGATTACGCGCAGCTGCGTCAATTGGGCGTCCCTTTCCAGCATATTGTGGATGCCATTCAGAGCGCCTCAGGTCTTTTCCCCGCATCGATGATGCGCTCGGGTGACCATCGACTGCGGATCGACGTGCCCGTTGAGCGCCATGAAATGATCCTCGAAGACATCCCGATCGCTCTCCCCGGCGATACATCGATGATTCGACTCGGCGATATCGCGAAAATCTCCCGAAAGGAAACCGACCTGCCCTCGCTGATTGTCCGTCATGAGGGTCAACGGATCTTCGCGCTGGGTATCGCCATCGACGAAACGCAGAACGTCGTCAGAGTGGGCGAGGTAGTCGAGCAGCGGCTCAACGCACTTCAAGCGTCGCTACCCGTTGGAATCGAGATGATTCCTCTGTTCGAGCAGCACCGGTTGGTAGATCGGTCCATTAAACAATTTTTGATTAACCTATCGGCGTCAATCACGACGGTGATCACTGCCTTATGCCTGTTTATGGGCTGGCGAGCAGGCGTGATGGTGGGTGCAGTGTTGCTGCTCACCGTTATGGGTACGATCGGGATCATGGCCGCTGGGGGAATTGAGCTGCAGCGTATCTCTCTCGGCGCCATGATGATTGCGATGGGCATGCTGGTCGACAATGCCATTGTGGTCACCGAGGGCATGATCATCGGCATCAAACAGGGTCGAACACCGACACAAGCCGCCAATACTGCGGTTACCACGACTCGATTCCCGCTATTAGCCGCTACCATCATCGGCATTGCCGCCTTCGCTCCGATCGGTCTGTCCTCCGATTCAACCGGACAGTTTTTGGGCTCTTTGTTCACCGTCTGCGGCATTTCGCTGTTGCTGAGTTGGGTGCTGGCCATCACACTCGTGCCCTCTATCGGTGCCGTATTGCTAACGCCGGCGAAAGAAGCGCAAGCGGAAGATCGTCTTTACAGCGGGCCAGTTTTCGCCGCCTACAAAAGACTGATCAATCGGGGTATCACACGGCGTGGCTTCACCACTTTTGCGCTCTTAGGCGTGATTGCCATGAGTCTGTTCGGCTTTACTCAGCTGCGCCAAGGCTTCTTTCCAGCGACTAGCACCCCCATTTTTTTCGTAGACCTGTATCAGACTCAGGGCACCGATATCCACACCAGCGATCAACTAGCGGAACGCGTTCGAAGCCGCCTGCGAACACTGCCGGGCGTGACCGAGGTGTCCAGCTGGTCGGGTCGGGGCCCGCTTCGCTTCACGATGATCCTGTTACCGGAGCGACCCGATCCGGCGTACTCCCAACTGGTGGTCACCGTCGATGAGGTCGATTCGATCAGTCACATTATGAGGTTGACCAGCGCACTCCTCGATGAGGAATTTCCTGAAGCTCACTACATGACGCGCAGACTGGAATTCACCAGCAGCTCTGCCAGCAGGATCGAAGCACGCTTCTATGGGTCAGATCGCGTCGTTCTCCGCGGATTGGCTGAGCAGGCCATGCAGCACTTCATTGATCATGAACTCAAAGACCGCAAGATCGACTGGCGCGAGCAGCGTCTCTCTCTGGCGATCACACCCGACGAGACACGCGCCAGGCGTGCGGGTATTCATCTGACAGACGTCTCCAGAGCCCTGGAATCGAATACCGTTGGGACGACCGTGGGTATTTTGCGTGATGGCGACAAGCTCGTGCCGATTGTTGCAAGGATCATGCCGCTGGCAGAAACCGCTAACGAGCTTCTAGAGCGTGATCTCTGGAGTGAAAGCACACAGTCGTTTGTCTCCGCCAGACAAGTGGTATCTGGCGCTGCACTGCGTGCAGAGGACAGTTTTATCATGCGACGAAACCGAGTACGCGCTATTACCGCGCAGGCCAATGCGCCGCTTGGCGAAACGGCCACCGCCGCATTCAACGCGATCCGCAGCGATATTGAGTCGATTCCGCTCCCGCCAGGGTATGAGCTCGAATGGGGTGGCGAATATGAATCGATGAAGCTGGCCAATGATATGGTTATTTCCCGCTTTCCGATTGCCCTTCTGGTGATGGTCATCGCTACCCTGATGTTGTTTGGAAGCATCCGGCAGATGCTGGTGACTTGGATGACGGTACCGCTGATCATGGTCGGCGTGTTCATCAGCCTTTATGTCACCAACCTTTCATTTACCTTCCCTGCTTTACTCGGGCTATTGAGCTTGGTGGGCATCTTGATCAAAAACTGCGTGATCATGGTGGAAGAAATTAAGCTCCGTGCCGCTCAATCTGGTCTCAGTCAAAAAACACTGGTCGCCGCTTGTGTAAGCCGACTGCGGCCAGTGCTGCTGGCCGCAGGCACGACCATCGTCGGCATGGCTCCTTTGCTGAGGGATGATTTCTTCAGGGAGATGGCCGTCTCGATCATGGGCGGGCTCGCCTTTGGATCCGTCTTAGCACTGCTCGCGGTGCCTGTTTTTTACGCGTTGCTATACTCCATTCGCGATACGAGCATCGAAAACCAGTAAGGGTCGAAACATGAACCAAAGCGTGTTGTTGTTGGATGGTGGAATGGGGCAAGAGCTCATCCGCCGCAGTCCGTCTGCTGCCCACCACCACTGGTCGTTACAGGTCATGCTGGAGCAGCCCGATCTCGTGTCAGAGGTGCACCGCGATTTTTGCGCAGCTGGAGCGGCGGTTGCCTGTTTGAATACTTACGCTATTACCCATACGCGATTAGCAAGAGGCGAGGGTCTGCCTCCAATTAATAATTTGCTGGATCGGGCGCGTGATTTGGCCCAAAAAGGGGTCGATGACAGCGGTAGGCCAGCTGCGCTCGTTGCCTCTCTACCGCCCCTGGTCGCCAGCTATCGACCTGACACCCAGCTGCCGCTGGATCAAGCCATACAGGAATATCGCGAACTCATTGAGCTTCAGTCAGAAAGCGTCGATGGCTTTCTGGCCGAGACTATCCCCTCTATCGCCGAGGCCATTGCTGTTTTGACTGCCGCCGAGCAGGCAGGCGTCAGGATTATGCTGGGGTTCACGGTCTCTGATGAAGACGGGCAACTGCTTCGCTCAGAGGAACCTCTCCAGCAGGCACTCGAGGCCATCAGTGAGTTCAACCCGCTGGCGGTGGTCATCAACTGCTCAAAGCCGGAGGCCGTGTCGCAGGCCATACCCATTCTGCAGCGATCCCATTTTGCATTTGGGGCTTATGCCAACGGATTTACTGCTGTCGGAGCGCTGGAGCCCGGCGGGGTCGTCGATGTACTGGAAGCCAGAAGGGATCTGGACCCGGAGCAATATGCGCAGTTCGCATCGGAGTGGCTGGACGCCGGGGCAACGGTAATTGGTGGCTGCTGTGAGGTCGGCCCCAACCACATCAAAGCACTCGATGGACTCCTCAAAAGCCGGGGCTGCGAGCGGCTTGCCTGGGCTGATCTGACGGCCTAAATACCGCCGCAAAAATCGCTCCTACACCGGCGTCAACCTGGCGCTGTCGTGACCGCGCCAACACCGCCAAAAATTCACTAATTTGTCGCTTGCGAGCTATCGGTTCTCGGGCACAATGCGCGCCTTCTCGAGCCACGCTACAGCACAGCAGATAACCCACCATGAGCACGCTTCGGCCCATATCGTCATTACTGTTCACAACCGCATTCCTGCTGGCCGGACACGGCTTGCACATGACGTTTCTGCCCCTACGCGCCAGCGAGCTGGGTCTGTCGCAAACGTTGATTGGTTTGAGTGGTTCGGCTTACTTTGCTGGCTTTCTCACCGGAGCGTTACTGGTTCCCCCGATCATCGCTCGGGTGGGTCACATCCGAAGCTTCACCGCGCTCATGGCGATTTTTCTATGCAGCTTCCTATTTTTGAGCTTGGTAGACGAGGGCATCCTCTGGGTGCTGGTTCGTTTTGTTCTGGGCACAGTGATGTGCGGCGCCTATACCGTCATCGAGAGCTGGCTTACTGAGCAAAGTGATAGTAAGGGCCACGGCCGCGCACTGTCGGTCTACACCGCTATCGTGCTCATCTCCATGGCGGCCGGCCAGTACTTGCTGGGGCTCACTGAGGCCAACCCGCTTTACCCGTTTATTCTGGTTTCACTGCTAGTGGGGCTCGCTATTGTGCCTGTGAGCCTGACCCGTTCTTTGGCTCCGGCGCCCGTTCCCGCGACTCGCTTTAACTTTTTCAAGCTCTATCGCCGTTCTCATACCGCCTTCGCAGGCGCACTGGGCTCAGGCGTGGTCATGGGAGGTTTTTGGGGTCTGGGCGCCATTTACGCCCTGGCGCAGACCAATGATCCCGGTTTTGTCCCCACGTTTATTGCCGCCAACATCATCGGAGGCGCATTGGCTCAGTACCCGATCGGTATGGCATCTGATCGGATTGACCGGCGCTATGTATTAGCCGCCCTGTGTGCTGCCAGCGGCCTATCGGCCTTCGGATTACTGCTGGCTGACTCCCGTGAGGCACTTCTTCTGGGAGCATTCTCCTTCGGCGCGTTTGCTAATTCACTGTATGCGGTCTCTCTCGCCAAAGCGGCCGACAACTCGAAGCGTGAAGAGTTTGTAACGATCGGCTCATCCGTGCTCCTGCTGAATGCACTGGGCTCAGCCAGCAGCTCGCTGGTCATCGGCTGGGCCATGCGCGGCATGGGCGATAGCGCGCTGTTTGTCTTGCTCGGTGTGGCGAGTATCGTGACGGGGATCTTTATTATTTTCCAGCCACCCGGGCGCACTGCTGTCACGATCGAAGAACAGAGTGCCTTTATTCCCACCACATCGGCAATGGCACCTGCCGTATTTGATCAGGATCCCCGTTCAGACGAAGACGTTCAGTACGAGCCTGTTGCACCGACCGAGAGCGAACTCGATGCGTCGTCGGAACGCTCTGATGCCTCGATAGCCAATGCGGTGGCATGAACCTTCAGCGTGTTAAGGGTGTCCCACTCACACGAGTTAAATAGGGACGATGAGCGCTCAGACTGCGTCCGTTGAAAACACTTTCTGGGCGTCAACAAAGGGGCCATAATGCCGCGCGATCAGCACGCCAATATGACTCGATAAACCGTTTTCTGGAGTTTTCCTATGGCATTACCCGCGATTACTATTGGTCCGCGCGTCCGCAAATCGCCGTTCTATGACGCCACGATTAAGGCGGGCGCCAAGGCTTTCACGATCTATAACCATATGTTCATGCCCACGAGTTACGGTGACACCACCGCTGAGTACTGGGCAATCGTCCGGGGCGTGTCTCTCTGGGACGTAGCGGCTGAACGACAGGTCGAAATCATTGGGCCAGATGCGCTGGCTCTGACTCAACTTCTCACCCCCCGTGACATCGACAATTGCCCGATTCACCGGGCGCGCTATGTGGTATTCGTCGATGAGAATGGAGGCATCATTAATGACGCCGTGCTATATCGCCATGCCGAAAATCACTTCTGGCTGTCACCGGGCGACGGTGATGTGTTGCTGTGGGCAAAGGGCGTCGCAGCACAAAGCGGGCTCGACGTGACAGTGAGGGAACCCGACGCCTCGCCGCTACAGCTTCAGGGCCCTCTGGCCCCCCGCGTAGCACATAAACTCTTTGGCGATATCGCCATTGAGCTCGGCTACTATCACTTCTGCCACACCTCACTGAATGATATTCCCGTCGTGCTCAGCCGCACCGGATGGAGCGGTGAGCTGGGCTATGAAATCATCCTTCTCGATGGCAGTCGCGGCACAGAACTGTGGGACCTGTGCATGGCGGCAGGTGCAGAATTTGATATTCAGGCAGCCTGCCCATCGCTCGCACGCAGCGTCGAGGGTGGGTTGCTGTCTTACTGCAGCGATATCACGTTGAATGACAGCCCCTTTACCATCGGCATGGACCGGTTACTCGACATCGACAAGCCCCATGACTATGTCGGCAAAGTCGCACTGCAAGCCATCGCCCGCTCCGGTCCCGAACGTCGGCTGGTCGGAGCAAACTTCGGCGGCGACCCAATCACGCCTAATGCACACTTCATGAGCGTGAAATCCGGTGACGCAGTGGTGGGACACGTGACACGCTACTGCTACTCGCCGCGGCTTGAGCACAACATCGCGCTCGTGAATGTACCGACGGTGCTGGCAGCACCGGGCACCCCACTGTCATTGGATACGGGAGAAGGTTGGCGAGACGCCGAGGTAGTTGAGATGCCCTGGATACCCGCTGAAAAAGTGATCCCGGCGTTCGACTAAGACATCTCTGGCTTGGCGTTACGGCCCTAGACGGGGCTTCCTCACCACGTGAACGGGTTGTCGCTTGGCGCCGTATATAGTGTGACACCCCGTCGGAGAGCGCAGATGTCCAAGCAACACCTTGGCAACGATTATCCCGAAGCGACCGAGAAGCTCGACCGGAGCGTACTCGGATTTTTCAGCGCAGCTGAGCGCATTCTTTTGGTTATTATCAGCCTCTTAACCATGCTGGCAGTGGCATTCGAGCTCACCCAGTTTTTTGAGGCCGGAAGAATACGACTCGCCGATCTACTGCTGTTATTCATCTACCTTGAAGTGATCGGCATGGCTTACGCCTATTACGCCACCCACAGCGTGCCTGTCACCCTGCCCGTGCTGATCGCGATCACCGGCATCACCCGGCTGATTATCTTGCAGGGGAAAGAAGCCGAACCCAGCAAGCTGTTGTTTGAAGCGGGCGCCGTCTTGCTCCTTGCCGTGTCTCTCGCGGTCTTAAGTTGGGCCTCACAGCGCACACCATCGATCGACGCAGGCGATAAATCGGGCCACTGAATATCGCAGGCTTGTCAGGACCGCTGCTCACGCTAGTCCAGTGCCCTGCACTTTCCTTTGAAACTGGCACTTGGCGCCGCAACATGGCGACAAGTGACCAGTGCTAACATCGCGAGATGGTCATCCATTCACTCTTCCCCGATCTGGCCACTCCTGGCATCGCTATTGGCTGGGCGCCACTTGAAGACTTGCAGGGCACCCTAGACCCCAGTGAGTGGGCGGATATCGTCAGCGCAGCCCCCTCCCGCCAACGAGAATTCATCGCGGGTCGGCGCTTGGTGAAGGTGCTCGCCGATACCCTCGAGCTTCCCTCCCGACCGCTTCGCCGCGCCAGCGACCGCTCTCCCCTCTGGGCCGCCGATCGCCGGGGCAGCCTTTCACATTGCACGGCGCTGTGCGCCGCAGCAGTGGGAAAGCACGATGCAGTTCAGTCGATTGGTATAGATATTGAAATGATCGGCCGTATAGAGCCCAAGCTATGGCCAACGCTATTTTCCGAGAACGAACGCGCCTACTTTAATTCGCTCGACCCGGAGCGCCTGGCAACTGAAACGACGGTGTTCTTCAGTGCCAAGGAGGCGTTTTACAAGTGCCAATATCCGCTTACGCAGAGCTGGGTGGGATTTCAGGATGTCGAGGTCATGCGCATCGATGACTGCACGCTCAGTGTCACACCACCGAACTTACCGCCGCAACCATGTCACGGCCCGTCTATCCACACCGCAAGACTCGACGAAATGCATGTCGCAACAATAATGTTGATGCCCATTTAAAACGTTAGAACAGACTGTGTTCGCCGCGCTCAGGTATCGGCACCTCCCCCGCACTCAGCTTTTCATAAAAATCCGCAAGCGTGTCCTCACCAAACTCTGGGGTTGCCTCGGCATCATAACGTTGGCCCGAATCATCCCAGCACAACATCGATTCGGTAGCATAGAACTTCGCGATACGCAGAAACTCCAGCCGATCGCTCATCCGGCGAGACATCAGCGCCAGAGGACTGAGCAGCCACCGCAACCAATCAAACATTTCGGGCGGCAGCGAGGTCGTTCGGAAGGGTTTGCCGAGCGCCTCACACAGCATGCGGCCTTGATCCTGAGGGGTGAGCGCAGGACCGGGGCCCCCGATCGGCCGCATCACCGTGCCGCCATGGAGTGCGTCAAGCTGCATCACGATAAACCGGGCCAGATCGGAGTCCGATATCGGTTTGCAGGCGGTGAGATGGCCGCTACCGAACAACAAAAACGGCTTGCCCGTGCGCACCCTCTCAAACTGGCCAACTAACGAACGAAAAAAGGCCGTTGCTCTAATGATAGTGCCCGGTATCGGGGAATCATGAAGCCGTGCCTCAAATTTCAGCTTTTCCCGCTGGAACGCCAAGCGCGGCTTCTGAACGCAGATCGCAGATAGCAGCACAAAATGGCGCGCACCGACGCGCTCCGCGTAGTCGAGGAGCTGACAATTCGCTTCGTACTCAACCTCTCTGGCGTCTCGCGGGGCACCGCTGCGGCTCGCAAGGCAAGAAATCACGGCCTCGACCGGTGGGAGACTGCTATCCCACTCGGCATCGTGGGTGATATCGGCATCGATCCGCGTGACGCCGGGCTCCCAATCAAGGGCCAGCGTTCGCCCCGGACGCACCAGTGCCAGCACCTCATGGTGTTGCGACAACAGCTCTTTCAGCACCGCAGCACCGATATAACCCGTTGCCCCTGCCAACAATACGCGCATCACTCGTCCTAAGAACTCATTGGTTCCACCCTAGGCCGGCCGCCCGGAAGCGTCAATGCTATCGGATGCCAAGTCGGCATCGCTTACCTGCTTTCGCTAAAGTATCGGGCCCGACGACCAGCAATCATTTTTACAATGACAATAAACCCCGCCCAAGACTCGCTCCGCGCCTTACCTGAGAGCACTGATGACGCCACCAAACCCGAGTGGCATCATCATCTCAGCGCGGCTGACCATTCCAGAGTCATTGAGATGGCCTGGGAAGATCGCACCCCCTTTGAGGCGATCGAGCGGCTTTACGGGTTACCTGAAAACAAGGTCATCGCACTAATGCGCGCCTCGCTAAAACCCCGCGCCTTCAAGAATTGGCGTCAACGCGTCACGGGGCGCAAGACAAAGCACGCCCTCAGGCGCGATCCGGCGGTCTCTCGCGGCTACTGTTCAACCCAGTACAAACTTCGCTCAAAATAAGGTCGCGCTATGGAACTTATCGCCCTGTACATCGTTGCCGCTACACTCGGCGCTATGGTTTTCTTCGCGGCCGGCATTGCGCCCACCGTTTTTCAGGCACTGCCTGCTGACGAAGCGGGCCTCTTTCTTCGCCGTCTGTTCCCGCGTTATTACCTCGCCTTAATCCTTGGGTCCGGGCTTGCCGGTCTCCTGTGGGTTACCTCTCAACCGATTGCATCCGGAGTGTGTCTGCTCATTGCATTCTCGACATTATGGGTCCGACAGCGACTCGTGCCCCGCATTAACCGCCTGCGCGACGCAGAGCTCGCGGGGAGCGCGAGCGCCGGCCTCGGTTTTGCTCGGCTGCACCGGTTGTCAGTAGCCATCAATATGATTCAATTGCTCGCACTGGTCGTTTTACTCGTTCGCTACTAAGGTCACCGCGACATGAATCCCGAGCTGTTGTGGGTGTTTATTCCCACGATTGCCGCCATCTCCCTAACCCCGGGCATGTGTATGACCCTGGCTTTTACCCTTGGACTATCGCAGGGGTACCGGCAAACTCTGTGGATGATGGGAGGCGAACTGGCCGGCGTGGCCACCGTAGTGATCAGTTGCGCGCTGCTCCTTGCCTGGATCCAGTCTCTGTCCGATCTCTACTTCACTCTGCTCGCCTTACTCGGCGGCAGTTATTTGCTATGGGTGGCCTACAGGCTCTGGACACAGCCCGCCCAATTTGAGCGCGGCGAGGGTCAAGCTCGACTCTCGCCGCTGGCGTTGCTGAGCCTAGGGTATGTCACGGCCGTTATGAACCCGAAAGGCTGGGGCTTCATGATTGCCCTGTTACCCGGTTTCATGTCGCCAAACTATTCGATCACCGGGCAGCTCAGCGTCTTTCTCGGTGTGATCCTGCCCTCCGAGTTGATCTCGATGAACCTCTATGCAACGGGCGGTAGTGGCTTGCGACGGTTCCTCAGCACCGATACTCACCTTGCTCAAGTCAATAAAGTAGCCGCCGTGCTGATGGTGCTGGTGGCAGTACTGATGCTCGTTAATCTTTGAGCCGCGGCGCTCGCTGTCCTCAGACGCCTGGCGCCCAGCTGGCGTGGAATCCAAATGGCACTCGCTGAGGCAGCGTGACACGCGCCATAGGTCCCACTGCCACATCGGTCGCATCAAACACCAGACAGTGCGATGACCAGTCACGCGAATTCGTGACCAATGTGATCACATACCCGTCATCCTCCGGGTGTTCGCGGGTCGCACCGACCTTCGGGACATACACGGCTTCGCTACCGAAAACACCTTCCCCATAATCCCATTGCTGCCGACAACCAGTCTCGTTGTCGTACTTCACCAGTCCGGTAAAGCGCAGCGTATGCCCTCCTTCGTCGAGCAAGGGAATGCGTTGATGGTAGGCGTAGCGGCTCTTAACGCCGGCATAAAGCGGGTTGGTTTTATTGAATTCGGTGTTGAGGTCGTCGATATCGCTCTCGCGCACTTCGCCGGTGCGCAAATTGAAACGCCAGCGATAATTGTTTGCTTCAAGACGCATATAAGCGAGCATATGCGAGAGCTCACCTTCCTCACCCGTGGCGGAAGGCATGGGATTGACTGATCGACAGCCATCCATCACTACCCAATCACCCTCCTCCCAACAGTTGCTGACATGCAGGACATAGCAGGGCTCGCACTCAAACCAGCGGATCTGATCGCCGCGACCATGGCGCGGAATGAGTCCGAATCGGGTTGGAATATCGCGGTGAAAGGTCAGTACGCGCAGTTGATGTCGCTGCAGGACCTCGGGATCATGGAAAAAGGGTAAGTCGTGCAAAATGGTGTAGTGGGATGTGAAACCAATATCGTGGGGCAGCCGCGGCCCGGGAAGGTCAATGATCTCCTCATGTAACAGCTTGCCCGACGCATCTGCCACGCCGTAGGTCATGTAGGGCGGCTCATCACCGTAATCAAAAAACAGGAGCTCCCCCGTGTTCCAGTCCACCTTGGAGTGCGCCGACAAACGGCGATGTCGTCGTCCCTCAAGCTCGAAGTAGCCCTCAGTTTCCAAGGTCTGAGGATTTAGCCGATAAGGGTGTCCGGCGTTGTACCACAGCGTCATCAGACCTCCCGCGTAATAGAACAAATCCGTATTCGAGGTGTCCTTGATACCGAAAGGCGAGCTATTAAAGTCGAAAGGACCCATTACACCGTTAGAGTTGCAACGGCCTGTCCCCCGCTCCTCGGCGAAAGCAAGGGTTTCGACGTAACGATTGCGGTAACTGGCCTCTCCCTCACAAAACGACACAGCGTGGACCATGCCGTCTCCATCAAACGGGTGATAACGGTTACCCGGCTGGTGCACGGGATTGGGACCATTGCGGAAATAAGTGCCCCGTAGATCAGTGGGTAAGGTTCCTTCTACGCGCAGCCCGGACTCACTCAGTTGCAGCGTGGTCGGCGCATAAACCCCGTGCAAATAAGGATTATCCAGCCTATAGATCCAGGGCTGGGTATGCTCAAACTCTGTGACACCGCCGATACAACCGTCGGTTACCGGATAAGCGGGTAAGTGCAGTGCTTGGTTCATAAGCGGCTCCGCGCCAGATACTTGCGGCTGAATGTCAGTGAGCGTAACAGGGAAAATTCCTTTCTCGCAACGTGGTATCGAGGTATCTCGACCGATCCATAACCCACTGATTCGCTCGGCTGAAGGGGTGCTTGCCACGCCACTCACCCCCGCCTAGGATCAACGCATTGCCACTATGAGGACCTGTGTACCTATTTGCTCGATCGGGGTGTGGCAAAATTCAAGCTGCCTGAACGGATACACTATGCGACAGCGCTCCCACGTAACCCCATGAGTAAGGTGGTACGCGCACACTTGCAGGCCCTGCTTGCGACAGACAAGGAGAACACCTGATGCACGCGCCCATCTACATTCTTGGTGGTAGCCAGACCGATTTTGCACGCAACTGGGCGCGGGAAGGCCTTGAAATCTACGACCTGTTCGCCGAGGCGCTGCAGGAAGCGGTTCAGCAAGCCGCCATAGAGCCTGCACAAATTGAGGTGGGACACGTTGGTAACTTCGTGGGCGACTTGTTTACCCGGCAAGGCTTGATCGGCGGTTTTTTTGGGCAGGTGTACCCCGAGCTCGGTAACCTGCCCACCGCGCGGCATGAGGCAGCCTGTGCCTCGGGCTCCATGGCCATTTTGGCTGCGATGCGTGATATCGAGGCGGGTCACTACGATGTAGCCGGTGTCGTCGGACTCGAGCTGATGCGCAATGTTGATGGCCGAACCGGTGCCGAATACCTGGGGGCAGCGGCGTGGCAGGGACACGAAGCCACCAACTGTGACTTTCCCTGGCCCTTCCTGTTCGATCGCATCACTCAGGAATACGACGCGCGCTATGGCATCGCCGATGACCCCCTTACTTCTATTGCCGAGATTAATTTTGGCAACGCCAAAAAGAATCCGCGCGCCCAAACCCGGGATTGGGCGTTCGCCGACGGCAGTTTTGGTCGCGACCCCACGCTCAACCCTTCCGTCGAGGGCCGGGTCCGCAAACTTGATTGCGGACAGATTACCGACGGTGCTGCCTGTGTGATTCTTGCCAGCGAACGATTCGCCAAGTCCCACTGCAAGCAACAGCGCATTGCGCTGTCAGATTTACCCCGCATCAAAGGCTGGGGGCATCGCTCGGCACCTATCCTGCTTGAAACCAAACTGGCGGCCTCCAAAGATCAGCCGCTCATCTTCCCTCATGCATCTCAGGCGCTGTCCGATGCCAGAACCCGGGCCGGCATGACCAATATCACCGATCTTGATGGGCTGGAAACTCATGACTGCTTCACCATCACCGAGTACATGGCGATTGACCATTGCGGGCTCACGGCACCTGGCGAGAGCTGGAAGGCGGTGGAAGAGGGCCGCATTACTCGCGATGGTGATTTCCCTATTAACCCCAGCGGCGGTCTGATCGGGCTTGGCCACCCGGTCGGAGCCACCGGCGTTAGGATGGTGCTCGACTGTGCCCGCCAAGTGACCGGCCAAGCCGGTGACTACCAGATCGCAAACGCCGAGAACTTGATCACCTTCAATGTGGGCGGCAGCACCACCACCTGCGCCAGCTTCATCGTAGGCGTCGGTTCGTGAAAGATGTTTTTCTATACGATGCCATTCGCAGCCCGCGAACTCGAGCCAAAGCCACTGGAGGCCTGCACGGCTTAACGCCACCTGCACTGCTCAAACCGCTATACCAGGCCCTTGAAGCACGTAATCAGCTGGATCCGCTGACGGTTTCCGAAGTGGTACTGGGTTGTGTCACCCAGCACGGCGAACAAGCCGCCAATATCGCAAAAACTTCGGCGCTTTATGCCGGCTGGCCAGACAGTGTTGCCGGCCTGACCGTCCACCGCTTCTGCTCTTCCAGCATTGATGCCATCGCACTGGCTGGATTAAAAATCGCCGCGGGTTACACGCAGGCGATCGTCGCGGGTGGTATCGAGATGATGTCCCGGGTGCCCATGCTCTCCGACGAGGCCCGAGTTTTCAGCGATCCTCACTATGCACTGCAGCATCAGATGCTGTTGATGGGGAGCGGTGCAGACCTCATTGCTACGCGAATTGGTGCATCGCGGGAAGAGTGTGATGCAGTCGCCTTGCAAAGCCAGCAACGGGCCACCATTGCTCAACAGGAGGGACGCTTTCAATCTATTGTGCCGATCGAAACGCCAGAGAAGCTGGTCGACGAGGATGAATGTGTGCGCGCAGACATGACCTTGGAAAGATTGTCGAGATTACCTGCCGCGTTCGCAGAGCTGGGTGCCGCCGGCGCCGATCAACTGCAGCTGAATCGCTTTCCCGAATTAGGTGCTATCGAGCACGTGCACACGATGGGTAATTCGCCCGCCATGTGCGATGCCGCAGCGATGGTCCTGCTTGGCGATGAGGATTTGGGCCGCTCATTGGGCATTGCACCCAAGGCGCGACTGGTGCATAGCACCACCGCTTGCGGTGAGCCCCTTGAGGTCGTCAGCGGCTGTATCACGGCAACGGAAAAGTTACTCGCCGACCACAAGATGGCGGCGCAGGATATCGATCTGTTCGAAGTGCATGAAGCCTTTGCGGCAACCGTAGTGAAGACCCGGCAAGCACTGGGAATCGACAACGCCTGTCTCAACGTCAACGGCGGTGTCATTGCTCTGGGTCATCCGATGGGGGCGACCGGTGCCATCATGACCGGCACGCTGATCGATGAGCTACATCGCCAAAAATTGAGTACGGGCATTGTTGCCGCCAGCGGTGCCGCAGGGAGCGGCAGTGCCCTGCTACTGGAGCGCTGCTGACGCTCCGCTTAGCGTACCCAAATGGGAGAACTCCAGACCCGCTCCTGCAGCGTCGTGTGCAAATCGACTCTCGGCTCGACGCCGGCGCGAATCGCGTCCCATGTAGACCAACGGCAAGTCGGGTTCTCAAGCGCCCGCACGTAGTAAAACGCACGACTCTCCGGATCATAATCCGGATCCTGCCAGACCGTTTTAAGCTCCGAGGCGCCCACGCCCTGCGTGATACTGCAGTCTGCTAGATTAACCTGCGCACCGTTACCCGGGCAGCGATGTGTATCGGGATCAGGGATTAGGTCATCCGAACACGCGATATCGTAGACCCTCTCCTGGGTCTGGCCATCCTTTTCCCAGCCTTTGATAATTTGCAGTCGCTGCAGAGCAGTACCACGCGGATCCGCACTGGCCCAGGCGATAAAAGTGGGCGCATCGCCCGTTTTCGCGAGCTCGCCACCCATGGGTACGCCCCCCGCATAGGCATCCTCGATCATGGTCTCGGAATGGATGATGTCCGGTGCGTAGTCAGTGCCCGCAAAAAAACGCACCCGCATACGCGGGCCAGACGTTGCAAACGTCTCCTTTCGACGGAACGCCTCATACAGCGCATCGCGGGTATTCTCCTCTGCCCATACGCCGGTCACACCGGAAGCACTCCAGCTCTCAAAGCCACCGCCGTAGGTATAGGTTAGTCCCTCTACCTCGGTCAATGTATCGGGTGCGATGAAATTGGCGAAGATGCCGTAAATCCTGTCCACGGGCACAGACCCGCGGCGTTCCGGTACGCCGTCAAGTAAACCTGCTTTGGAAAAAAACGTTTCCTCGTCATCGCTGGTACCCGCAACGTGAGTGTCACTCGCCGCAGCAAAGCCAAACTGATAGGGGTTCTCCACGCCCTGAGACTCGAGCATCAGACCGTTGCGGAGCGCTTCCCGAACATAGCTTCCTTTCTCCTCACTGTGGATGCTGGTCCCCACTCGAAATTTGTAGATCTCAAAATCAGCCCACTCATCGTTGGGAGACAGCAATGGATGGGTATCCGACGTACCTTTGACCTGAGTAATCTCCACAAGGGGTTCGTTGCGCATACGCTGCTCTGCATAAGCGTTATCCATGGGGTCACCGGCCCAGTCCTCAAGCTTGAACATCTGCCCGTTAGAGCCGTTGGAGTTATGGGGGATGGCAAGACTTTCGATACCCTGCTCTCTCAAGGTGTCCATCCAATCCCAGAGTCCTTCCGGATTCTGAGAATTGAGGCGCGAAAAAGGAACAGCAGGCAGCTTGTCCGCGCCACGGAAGAATACATTGCGGTGAAGGTTGCCCACATCATCCGTCGATGAGGTGTATTCATAGGCCACAAACGTCGTGAAACGACCGGGATCATTGAATTGCTCTGCCGCATTGATGATGTCAGCCCACGCCCGCCGGGTAACGTCAATCGCGACCTCCTCTGAAATGTGGCCTGCGCGGATACCCTCCAGCGTGCCCGGAATAAAGGAGGCAAAATTGGAGAGCCGTGCCGTCAAGCTCCACAGACCCTTGTTGTCATCAGCATTGAGGTTGTGAAGCGGCTTGGAGACCTCGTATTGTGAGAAAGGCGTGGTGGTGTCACCCGCCTCAAGTGCCAATCCCAAAAACATTGCGTGGTCAGTGACCGCATAAAAATCAAGCGGTGTCGCCACCTGAATCTGGTAACCCGCAGGGTGTTCAATGGCCTGACCTTGTGCGAACCGGTACGCATCGTAGGGCGTTGCAGTGGTGCCAAAGTTATACGCATCGAATGAATACTCGGTGTGCACGTGCAAGTCGCCAAAGTAAGCATTGCGGAGCGGGTTTGCCGGGGGCGGAGCGCGATCGAGAATATCCATGACGGTTTCGAGCGGCTCGCCACCCCTACCACCAAAGTTGGTGTCCTCATCTAGCAGGCCCACTTCCTCGGTACAGGCTGACATCAGCGCCAGAAGGCTTAATACAAGTGCAAGGCGTTTCATCATGATGCGTCTCTATCTTTCTTGTTATCAGAACGAGAGTTTACTCGTCATCTGTTGCGGAGGGCACCTCCGGCACACGACGCCATTCAACCGTCCGCTTCATCATGCCCACCTTGACGGTAAACGCCAGGCGATCGTCTGACTCAAGGGTGATGGTAGCGTCACGATACTCCCCCAATCGGGCGGCAAATACCTGACCAGACCATTTACCCGGCTGGCTACCGGCCTCGAGATCCTTCACCACTCTGAACCCGACGCGCTCAGGCTGATTATCGTTGCGCACGACAACGCCCTCTCCGGCACCCGGGGCCATTTCAATCCAGACTGGCGCTTTCTCGTGTTGCCAAAACCCTGCCAGATCAGGTTCCGCCTGGGCAACTGATACTGCAAAGAGAAGTACCACTACATTAACGAGTTTCATCACACCGTTTTCTCCATTTATGACCATTCACCGTAAAGTTAAGACGCAAGCTCCCTCGCCGTGAGTTTGCCCAGCTGCGACATGTGCACCTCGTCCGGGCCATCAGCAATTCGACAAAAACGACCGATCGTGAAGACATCGGGAATCATCGTGTCCTGACACACCCCCATGCCACCAAAAATTTGCATGGCTCGGTCTGCAACCTCCTGTGCCATTTTAGGTGCCACAATTTTAATCATCGAAATATACGGTCTTGCGCCGTCGAGGCCCTCGCGGTCCATGACCTCTGCCGCCTGCAGCGTCAGCAGCCGACACTGCTCTATGTCACAGCGGCTGCGCGCGATCTCGTGCTGAATAGACGTTTTTTTAATAAGCGGCTCGCCAAAGGCCACCCGTTCCTGAGCGCGAACACACATCAGCTCCAGACAGCGCTGGGCCATCCCGACAAAGCCCATCGCGTACTGGAACCGGCCCGGGCCCAAGCGCCCCTGCGCGATCTCAAAACCACATCCTTCGCCTTTGATCATGTTACTGACCGGAACTCTGACATCGTCAAACAGGAGCTCTGCTTCACCACCGGGAGAGTGGAGACTATCGAACGCCCGCAAGGTCCTCACGAGTTGGACTCCCGGAGCATCCCGAGGCACTAAAATAGTAGAGTGCTGTCGGTGACGATCGTTCTCGGGATTCGATTTACCCATTACCAACATGATCTTACAGCGCGGACTGACGGCCCCCGTTGTCCACCATTTACGGCCGTTAAGAACATACTCGTCACCCTCACGACGAATCTCCAGCTCCATATTGGTCGCATCTGAAGACGCCACCTGGGGCTCGGTCATGGCGTAAGCACTGCGGATCTCTCCTGCGAGCAGCGGCTTCAGCCACTGTTCTTGCTGCTCAGGTGTGCCGTACTTAGCCAATACCTCCATGTTGCCGCGATCTGGTGCATTGCAATTGAATGCGCTCTGGGCCCACATGACCTTGGACATGGTCTCAAAGAGGGGCGCGATCTCAACATTGGTGAGGCCAGGGCTCCAGGGGGCGTACTCCTTGGGGAGAAAGAGGTTCCACAATCCTTCAGCCTTCGCCTTGTCGCGGATATCGTCGTACCAGCCGGGCACCTCCCAAAGGTGCTCCGGATCATGGCACCACTCGTGCCACTCGCGCTCGCGTGGATAAATGTGCTCGTCCATAAAGTGCTGGAGCTGCGCATTCAATGCCTGAACCTGATCACTGATCTCAAAACTCATACATCAATCCTATTGCTTCTTTTTGTATCGACCTAGGTGTTTCTCGTTCACACCCACCATTTTCGTGTCAGCGCGAAAAGGCAGTCCCTGCTCCTGCCCCTCCAGCAGAGGTAAGTCACGATCGCGCCACAGGGGCTCCCAACAACCGGTGCTTTTCAGCAGCGCTTCTGCGTCAGCCTTGGCATCGGCGGGCAACGCCTCAAAATGATCCCGCAGCTGCTGCAGGCACCAGACCCGGTATCGCGAATAGCGCGCACCCTCGTAGCGGATGCCATCGATCTCAACAGTAAAACGTTTGCTGCCAGATCGCACCGCCTCAACATTCGCCGACAGGTAGGGCAAATAACCGCGTCCCATGTGTTCGAGCAATGCCGGGATGCCATGGGGAACATCCGCCTGCCACTCACCCTGAGCGGTATTGAGTCGCGTATTCCATAAACGCGTGACCCACTCCAGCACCGCCGGCGCCTGCCGCCTGAGTAACTCCAACGGCACGGGGTCCAACGCAAAATGCCGGAAGAAGGGCCCGGCAAAACCCACATCGGCGAGGGACGGTCGCTCCCCGAGCAAAAAAGGTTGTTGGCTGAGCGTGGCTTCAAGCTGTTGCCAGAGCGCGGCAACATCGGCTTCGACCGCTTTGAAATTGCTGCCGGTGATGCCATCCCCCGTGGTGTATCCACTGCGCTGTCGATGCTGCAAAAACCGTCGCTTTAGCCAGACCGGGAGCGGCTGGTTAGCCATGACCTCTGTCGCTAGGTGATATGACGCAAAGCGTGCGCCCTCGGCGTAGTGCCAACGGTAATGCATGGCGGGTCGCCACCACCACTCGTCTGCCCAATCTTCCAGCAGGGAGCACACAAATCGCTGCAGAGGATCGGGCGGCAGTATGGGGTGCTCTGGATGACGCGCTTCGAACCACTCGATCATCTTGGTGGTATCGGTCATGAATCGGCCGTCGGGTAATACGATGGCCGGCATCTGCATCACCCCGAGCTCGCGCTCCAACACCTTGCGCACGGCCGGAAACTGCATGCTTTCGAGTCGGTAGGGAATCTGCTTGAGACGCAGGTAGTTCTCCATCTTCCCCGTGAAGTAGGAGATATTGGAGCCCAATAAGGTGAGCGGTGCTTTGCCCTGATCAGACATTACGGGCTGGCATAGTCCTGCAATTGACCCAGCGAACCATAAAAACCGTTCATGGTGCTCTGAATCACCTCAGCCACGGGCTGTATCGCATCGATTCGGCCGACGACTTGTCCGGAGAGCGGGATCGCCGCTTCCATGTCACCACCAAAATACAGCTCTTGTACGCCGGCTAATTGCTCACGGAAATCAAAGGCACCCAAAGGCTGCAACTGGGCAGTTCGTTCGGTGCGCAAGGCGCGCAAGGCCGGTCGGGATTGCTGATTCAGAAACACCGTATCAGTCTCCTTCGCCTCCACCACGGCCTGCTTCCAATTCTGATGGACCGGGGACTCGGCGCTACTCAGCATACGGGTGCCCATTTGCACCCCCTCGGCACCCATCGCGAAAGCGGCGGCCATCGAGGGGCCGTCGCAGATACCGCCCGCGGCAATAATCGGGATATCAGTGCGCGAGCGAATAAGCGGCAGGAGCACCATTAATGAGACCGGGCTTGGATTTTTAAAACCGCCGCCCTCGCCGCCCTCGACGATCAGACCATCCACACCACAATCAATCGCCTTGAGCGCCATATCCAGCGTTGGCACCACATGGAAAACCTTGATGCCCGCCTGCTGGAAGATCTCGGTGCAAACCGCGGGACTACCTGATGACGTTGTCACAAAAGGCAAGTTTTGTTCGATCACGAAGTCGATGAAGTTGCTGCCCTTCACAAAGGCCAGCGCGACATTCATGCCAAAGGGCTTGTCGGTGAGATCACGCATTTTCCAGACTTCGTCGCGGATCGCATCGAGCTCGCCGGAGCCGGTTTCGATGATGCCCATGCCACCGGCATTACAGACCGCCGAAGCAAGTTGCGCACGGGCTATCCAGCTCATCGGCGCCTGAATGATGGGATAGTCAGTACCCGTGATTTCGGTGATCCGGTTTTTGATCGGTGCAGCGCTCACGCAACGCCCTCCAACATCGGCTCGATCCCGGTACCGGCTATCAGCGCATCAACGCGTGTCCGGTCAGTGGTCGATAACTGCCCGTACTGATCGCGGGTCCATTGTAAGCACTTGGCCTGATAAGGGAACGTCCGTTGGTGCCAAGCGGCGCCGTCGATCTCGCACTCCCAGGTCTTCTCCTGCGCCATCAGCGCTTGGGCGTTAGCGAGTTGTGCCGGAGTGTAAACACGGCCGATTTCTGACAGCAATCCTCTCAGACTGGCCGGCTGATCCTCCACTGCAATCCAGTCAGAGGCCTCGGGCATCAGACCACTGCCATCCGGCATTTTGTCGACCCAGCCCACCGTGCGCGGCGACACGGTGTGGGCAATCTCACGTGAAGTGGGATCAAAGCCCACCAACTGACTGAGCTGACCGAACAGACCAAAGTCGCCAGCGCCCGGCCGCTGACCCAACATAAAAGGCTGCTCAGCGAGATGGCTCTCCATCGCAGCAAGAAATCGCCTATAGCTTGCATCAATTATTGGCGCTGTCACCTCGTTGGAGCCAACCACCCAAAGTCTGTCAATTTGTCGCTGCGAGATAACGTCCTTGAACTGCTGAAACTGCTCCTTCGGCATTGAAACATCCATGCTGAGGGGTAACTTGGTGCCGGCATTATCGGCGTCAGCCTCGAAGTGCCAGCGGTAGTGAAACATGTACTTGGTGCACCACTCGTCCGCAAAGTCTTCGATCAAATAATCAATAAACGCGAGCGCCGGGTCCTCGGGCAGCACCGAGCGACCCGTATGCTCAGCCTCCAGCCGGCGGATGATTGGCGTAGAATCGCAGTGCGCGCTGACATCACCGCCATCTTGGAAGAAGAAGGTGGGCATGAAGGAAGGCTTGGGCGCCTCGACCCCCATTGCTTGACACATTGCCTCGGGCTGACCCCAGGTGATGGCATAGGGAATGCGACGGTAGCGCAGCAACGCGATCATTTTCTGGGTGTACGGGGAGCCAGTTCCCCCCACCAACTTTACGGGTTCGCGAGACATCGTTGGAACTCCTTGCGGCATGAAAGCAGGACCTATATATTGGCATACATAGTGTCAATAAGTAAGCACTGGCAAGCAGTATTCGCCGTGCCAACATAGTTGACGTACCGAAACGCTTGTCGCTCTGCATGCCACTATCGCATGGGCATGTGACGACAGAGAAGGCTGGGGAGAACGCCGATATGACATCACGACGCAAACTATGGCTCGGTTCCGTTTTTCTCTATGCGGTGTTCGTCAGCTGGTACACCGACTTCGGTGGCCCGCTCACAGAGGCGGAAATCCAGACGTTCATCGCCAACACTCAGGGGCGGGATCTCGGTGGCGACCCATCTGCTCGCGGGGCACTGCTCGAATTTCTCCGTAATGACACGGGTCGACAATTTCTGATGGTCAATGCCGTAGATCTGGCGAAGAACCCTCCCCAGATGAAGGGCGCGCCACCTGACGCGGACGCCCAGACACTGCTCGACCTTTACATGGAGCACATGATTCCCGCACTGCTGTCCCGAGCAAGCCATCCCGTCGTAGTCGGGAAATCGGTGGCCAACAGTTTGGATCTGTTGGGCATTGAAGGCGCCGAAGCGTGGTCAGACGGAGCGATCATGCGTTACCGAAGTCGACGAACGCTGATAGACATCGTTGGCAATCCTGAATTCTATGAGCGACACGACTTTAAATTGGCGGGCCTTGAGAAAACCATTGCTTACCCCATCGAGCCGCGAATTCATCTCGGTGACCTGCGCCTGCTGCTGGGCCTTTTTCTACTGGCGACAACTGCGCTTATCGATACACGCCTGGCGCGAAAGAAGGCCGGTGCCGATCCCGCCTAACTTTCTTGGTTTGTAGTCCCGAGTTGCAGAGTTTGACTCGAACACTTTGGGCAAATGGTGTCCTTAGATGACGGGCCCATCGCGTTTTTCAACCTTCTCAGCGAATGGCGAAATGCAGGTCACCTCAGCGGGATAACCATCGACTCAAGACGGTTCCGAATGCGCCGTATAGTGCGCCTCAAAATAAACGCGGCAACAGGCGCGGCGTGTTGGCCAGGTAGGCTTGATACGACGGATCATCGCCCCATAACTGCTGACCCCGGCGCGCCAGGGTGGGGATACCACTGAGGCGGGTGAGCAAGGCGTAAACAAAGAGCGGCGAGAGCAATACGACCCACTGGCTACCCGATAAATAGGGCACAGCCATGACTGCAATGCCTGCCCATAAAAGGATTTCACCAAAGTAATTGGGATGGCGGGAGCGGGCCCACAACCCGACATTGATAAATTGACCTGTGTTGGCGGGGTCTGCCCTGAAACGCGATTTTTGCCGATCTGCAATGACTTCAATTGCAAAGCCGGTCGCCCACATC
>CALKEI010000189.1 GCA_938085095.1 uncultured Luminiphilus sp.
TGGGAGGCGGAGTGCATGCTGCCGGTTGAGGACCTCATGGCCCTGAAGAGAATCACCCGAGCCGCAGTGGGCCAGCTAACCGGTGGTCGGGTCATTCACACGCGCGAGTTTTTCCGGGATCTTAAAGTCCCTGCGAGGAGAGAGTCCTAGGCGTGGAGAAGCTGAATTGGGATGCTCGCTTATGACTGGTGCCGCTTTGTCGCCGTTCAGCGGGGGGTGACGCTTATGGCTGATGATACTGCATATCCCACTATCGAAGACGTTGTGGGTCGAACGCCGCTGGTTCGTCTGCAGCGGATTCCGGGTGATACGTCTAACATTATTCTGGGTAAGCTTGAGGGCAACAACCCTGCCGGCTCGGTGAAGGATCGTCCCGCCATGAGTATGATCCGCGAGGCCGAGTCCCGCGGCGCGATTCAGCCGGGCGATACGTTGATTGAGGCCACTAGCGGGAACACCGGCATTGCCCTTGCCATGGCCGCAGCTGTTAAGGGATACCACCTAAAGCTGATCATGCCCAGCAACCAAAGCGAAGAGCGCAAGCGGTCCATGCGTGCTTATGGCGCGGAGCTGATTAACGTGACGCCCGAAGAGGGGATGGAGGGTGCTCGGGATCTTGCGCTGGCAATGGCGAGCCGGGATGAGGGGGTCGTACTCAATCAGTTTGCCAATCCTGATAATCCAGGCGGGCATTATGCGTCGACTGGACCGGAAATTTGGGAGCAAACCGGGGGGAAGGTCACCCACTTTATTTCCTCTATGGGGACCACTGGCACGATCATGGGGGTGTCTCGGTTTCTCAAGTCGCAAAATCCGGAAGTGCAGGTGATCGGCTTGCAGCCCACCGATGGTTCCCAGATTCCGGGAATAAGACGCTGGCCCGCAGCCTACCTGCCCGACATTTATCAATCCGAGCGAGTGGATCGCGTAATGGATATTAGCCAAACAGAATCAGAGCGGATGATGCGTCGCCTCGCGAGGGATGAAGGAATCTTTGCGGGCGTGTCGTCTGGAGGCGCCGTCGCGGCGGCGATGCGGCTCAGTGCAGAAGTTGAGGACGCTACTATCGTTGCTATCATTTGTGACAGGGGAGATCGGTATCTTTCAACGGGCGTTTTTTCCTGACTCAGGATTTGCTCAAGAGTCGCGCAGTTCAGTTTGCTAAACAATGAGCCCTCGTGAGCGGGTCGGATAGGAGAAGGGGCTATGACAGAATTGCCATTAGCGGAGGCGACTGATCCCATGAGCCTGTTACTCGATATCATGCGGAAGTTGCGTGATCCTGATTCAGGCTGCCCTTGGGATCTGCGTCAGGATTTTCATACGATCGTTCCCTACACCATAGAGGAAACCTATGAATTAGCCGATGCCATTGCTTCAGGTGACTTTTCTCAAGTTTGTGATGAGCTCGGCGACGTACTATTTCAGGTGGTTTTTTATGCGCAGATAGCGAGTGAAAGGCGACTGTTCGATTTTGCGGACGTGGTGGAAGGGATAGCGCAAAAATTATTGCGCAGGCATCCTCATGTATTTGCCCGGAACACTGACGCGCCCATAAGCGAGGCGGAGGTCAAGGAGCGTTGGGAGGCTATAAAGGGAGAAGAGCGTCAGCAGAAAAACCAGCGTGGTGTATTGGACGACGTGCCTCGGGCGTTACCGGCGCTTAGCCGGGCTCAGAAGCTGCAAAAGCGGGCAGCAAGAGTTGGCTTCGATTGGCCCGATAGGGCGGGCGTGCACGCCAAAATTGAAGAGGAGCTGGCGGAGCTGGCAGCGGCAATCTCAGAGGAAGATGGGGACGCTGTGGAGGCGGAGGTTGGCGATGTTTTTCTTGCGATGGTGAACCTCGCGCGCCATCTTGGCGTAGACGCAGAGTCAGCTGTGCGCCGGGCGAACCATCGGTTTGAAAGTCGATTTCGTGCGATGGAGCAGGCTGCGGCAGAAGACGACAGTGATCTTCAGCATGAGGCGTTGGACAGATTAGAAGACCGCTGGCAAGCGGCCAAGCGGCAGTTGGCTGCAGAATGATCTGAGCGTGACTTGCGAGCAGGGCACTGCCTGTGTAGCGTAGCGGACGATTGCTGGCAGTAACAATAAGCACTGAATAAGAGACTTACCCATTATGCGCATAATTCTCCTTGGCCCCCCGGGTGCGGGTAAGGGCACGCAAGCACAGTTCATCTGTGAGCAGTTTGGGATTCCGCAGATCTCTACTGGCGACATGTTGAGAGCGGCGGTTGCAGCAGGGTCTCCGCTGGGAGAGCAAGCAAAAGCCATCATGGAATCGGGTGGGCTGGTATCTGATGACATTATCGTCGGTCTGGTGAAGGAGCGACTTGAGGAGTCCGACTGTGTCGACGGTTGTTTGTTCGACGGCTTCCCGCGCACGATTCCGCAGGCACAGGCAATGGTGGATGAGCAGATTGGCATTGATCATGTGCTCGAGATTGCCGTATCGGATGAGGAGATTATCAATCGTTTAAGCGGTCGCAGGGTTCATCCTGGCTCGGGGCGAATTTATCACGTTGAATATAATCCGCCGAAACAACCGGGGTTAGACGACCAAACGGGCGAAGCGCTCATTCAGCGAGATGATGACTCGGAGCAAACGGTTCGTAACAGACTTGGCGTGTATCATGACCAAACGCGACCCTTGGTGAATTTTTATCGTGAGCTAGAAGGGGTCGAGTACCATCAACTCGATGGTGTAGGGGCTGTAAATGACATTACTCGCCACATCATGAGCGTCTTAGGTTAGGTAGTAATTCGCACGACTTAGCTTGTCATCAAATATAAAGCTTGATAGTTTTTCACATGAGGCTGGGCACATTAGGAGGGACTTATGGCCGCTGCGAAGAAAGCAACAAAGAAGAAACCTGCTGCGAAGAAAAAAGTAGCAGCAAAGAAGAAGGCACCTGCCAAGAA
>CALKEI010000190.1 GCA_938085095.1 uncultured Luminiphilus sp.
GTTGCGCTAATCAAACCAAGGGTAGATCGCCGCGAAGGCACGATCAAAGCTGCCCTTTTACCACGATATCAAAGCCTTCCGGAGTCGGTGCCGCGAATATGGAGACCGCGCGGCGAAAACTCTCATCCCTTGCCATCGGCCCACTCGCACGCAGACTCACCTCGTAAGCGTTGGCGACCAGATTGACCTCTCCTTCCAGCAACAACGCACCATCATCTGTGTGTACAAGGCCCCGCACACCATCAGACGATGCGCCGTCCCCCGTCACGTCAATACGATAGTTGCCCAAAGGGATGCTGCCACCGCTTGCCGTCCATATCGCGTCGCGCAAGTAAACCATCCCTCGAGCCTGCAAAAGGTTGTCACCGTCGAGCTCAATGCGATCAAATCGGCCCGAGAGCGTGCCTCCCAAATACAAAGGAAAGAACGCTCGCAATATCTGGGTGTCAAAATTCAGGCTGATATCGCGCAGCACCCACTGCCCTGTGAACCCCAAGCCAATGCGACTGCGCAGAATCTGATCGCCCCACTCACTGTTGAGAGTCAGTGGCGTGCTCCACCCCAACCGCCACGGCTCTACCCGCCACTGCACCGCCCCAAGCATTAAAGGGCGCTCGTCTATCATCGTCCAGGCCCTGACCGCTTGTCCGGACCAGATAGTGCCCGATAAGCCCGAAAGAGAGACATGGTCTGGCAACAATCCCTGGAACGCACGCGCCGGTATTTGCGACACCACAAGCGCTAACAGTAACGTGCCTGCGAGCCCCCGACGGCACCTGATCAGCCATGCCATCGCTCAGCTCCCAGTAATACGCAAGGTCGCATTCACTCCACCATTTTGACCTGCGCTACTGATGGACGCATCCAGAACGGCAAGCCCGATCACACCTTCTATCTGCTCAAGGAACTGGAGAAGACTATCAAAGGCAACACCCTCAAACCGGATTTGTACTTCGCCCCGACTGTTAGGCTGCAGACGCTTAACGGCCAAGCCGTTAGCCTCACTCGCCTGACTGAGAGTGCGGGTCAAGTTGACCTGTCTACCACTCCCCCCAGCCCTCAAAGCAGCCAATTGCTCGACCTTAAGATCAACCCGACTGAGTTGCTGCGCCAACGCTTGATTGCCGCCGATCAGGCGCTCGCGGCGGCCATCGAGCTCGACAAAAATCAGCTGCACAAATACCCACAGTCCAAGTGCCCCCGCGAGTATCATCAGTGCGATCTGGTCCCGACTCGAGAGTGATTCAAACCACTGCCGCATCATCAAATCTCCACCCGCAGCCGCGCAACCACACCCTCTCTGCGCGCATTAGAACTCTCAAGCTCTGCACTCAGTGCACGCTGCTTCAATTGATCTCGCACTTGTTCCACCGACTGGAAATCCGGCGCTGAAAAATTGACCCGGATATCACTCCCACCACTGTAGTTCACCGATGTCAGCGTAATCTCCGGCACTGCAGCCGCCGCGCTGAGCAACGAGACCAAAATAGGGGTAAATGCCCTGTGCCTTGCACCCGCACCCAGCTCGGCAAGCTGGCGATTGAGTTGCTTTTCCACATTCACTACCGCACCACGAGGGTTGATACGCCGGTAGCTCTCCTGAATAGCTTGACGAAGCTGCAGGTCTTCTGCCTTCAACATTTCATAATCCGCTATCGACAGACCTGTCTTCAAAATCAAGGCCACACCCAGCGCGACCGCAACGCGCTGCCAAACGCCCCACCAGCGCATCAGAGGCAACCGCGGTGCAAAATCGCCTTGTCGCATATCAGGTCCGGCTGGCAAAGGTTCCGCCAAAAGCAGTGCGTCAGACAGCCCCCCTTGTCGCCACTGCAGTCCGTCATGAAAACGCTCCGGAATCACTACCATGGCGTTTTGTTGATCCTTGCCATAGGCCACGAGCGTGATCTGTTCCGCCTCCAGAGAAGTGAGGAGCGCGGCTAGCAGGGCCGTCTCGACTCGCGCTCCCTCTGCCTCGCCCCAGCGCACGAGCACCCACTCGTCTTCGAATATCAACGTGCACTGCCCCGGGGACCATGGCAGACACAAAACCTCCGTCACCCAAGGCAGCTCCTTTACTTTGTCGGGCAATTCCTCCATCCACTGTGCGATAGTGGCTCGCTTGACGACCCCTACCGCCTGCAGATCCTCCCGCATCGGGGTGAAGGCAAAATGAAGGTCGGTAACGTCCTCGATTAAGGATTCCTCGAGCATAAACGGCAAGGCGCGCCGGAGGTGTTTCACCTCTTCGGGGGCCACGGTTACCGTCATATTGCGCACCACATCTGAGGGCAGTGCCAGACAGGTATTGTCGGGCAGACTCAACTCATCAGAAGCCAAGGGCTCGGGTGCATGGCCCGCTCTCACCAGAAACCCCTGCCCCTGATGCCAGCGCACAACATTGAGGTTTTCAAGATTCATCGGCAGGGTATTCGCAAAATCAGTGGGAACCGATTCACAGACAAGGATCTCATCATAGCTCGCCCTCAGAGCGAAAAACAGCGACGGTCTGCTCCGGACCTCGGTGTAAAACGCTGAACAAGTGGCGCTCCCGCTCGAGCAGTTCGACCGCAGCATCGAGGAGAAACCAATCACTCCTAACGTCGAGCAATGGCTCCAGTTCAACCACTGCCTGACCCTCAAAAGCGGGGTCGTTGAGCAGGTCCTCCACCTGACTAATCGCTCCGTCACGGCGCAGCGCATCGAGCCGTTCCGCGTCAATCAGAGAGAGAGGTGACATTTGATCATCGCCATTAAGACTGCGTAAAACCGGCAGCGGGCAAGTGAGGATATTCAATCTACCGGCCTGCTCAGGCCAGACCGTCACGAGTGGTGCCAGCGCCTGATAGACCGAAATGGTCATACCCTGAACTGCTCGCAGCTCGCTAATACTGGCCAGGGGACGATTGGCCGGCAAGTAGGGGAAGTCGGCATAGCGATACTCCGCCTCCTCAGCTCCATTGAGCCGTCGCGTTGCATCACGATCGATAAAGTCGGTAATTGCATCTGTCAGCACTAATGCCTCATCGAGAGACAAGGACGCTTCACCCAATGCTTGGAGGGCCCTGATGAGCATTTTTTGGGTTCCTGTCCAGCGCTTTTCCGGATCAGTCGAAGCCACCTCTGTAGCCCCTGACTCGTCGGACCTCTCACGCGCGCCCTCTTCGCCAGCACCCGCCACCTCGGTCGCATCAGGATTGCTCGCTCCAGTCGCCGGTCCATCAGCCAGCAGATTGAGATTGATACGGCCCTGCAAATCCTCGATACGCCC
>CALKEI010000191.1 GCA_938085095.1 uncultured Luminiphilus sp.
ATGAGCGGTTACAGCCGAGAGCGTTGGATTCACTGATTCAGCGGATGCTGCTCCTGCAAAAGTCTGCGGAGTTAGAGCTCGTCGCTTCCGACAGCCAGATCGCGAAGTCGATCACCTCCGTAGCAGCGTTTCAGCTCAACGGGATGTTTTCCCCCGATGCTTATAAGAGCGTGCTCGCTAATGCCGGCTACACCCCGGAGCGCTTTCGCAGGGCGCAGGCAGACGACATTGTGCTGACCCAATTGCAGACGGCGATCAATGAGACTGACTTTGCTACGGCGCTTGAGCTATCAGCCACGGCAAACCTGATCGCTGAAGAGCGCGATGTGCGGTACCTGGTCATCCCTGACGCAGACCTCGTCTCTGATGACGATCTGTCCATGGAAGCGCTGCAGCAATATTACCGTGACAACGAAGTCGCTTTTTTTAACCCAGAGCAGGTGGTCGTTGACTATATCTTGCTTGAGGGCAGTGATTTCGCAGTGTCCGTAGACGAGGCGCTGGTCGAGGAGCAGTACGAGGCGGTAAAGGATGAGTATGAAGTATCTGAGCAGGCCAGGGTCTCCCACATACTGTTGATTCAAGCGGATGACGAGCTGGACACCGCTTATGCGCAGCGCGTTGCCGATACGGGTGAACGGCTTGGGCGGGGCGAGGACTTTGCTGATCTGGCGGCTGAACTATCCGATGATCTCGGTTCCGCCAGTCTGGGTGGAGAGCTGGGCTTCACCGACGGCACGGCGTTCCCGGATGAAATGGAATCCGCGATTGCGGGTCTTGTTGCGGCGGGAGAGATTTCTGCGCCGGTGCAAACTGATGCGGGCACCCACTTTATCCGGCTTGAAGAGCGGATCGCGGGGGATTCTGTGGACTACGAATCGGTTCGCGACGAGCTGCGGGCTTCGATAGAGGCGGCAGAGGTCGAGCGCACTTTACTGCTTGCGGTGGAGGAGCTGAGAGATCTGGTGTTCAACGCAGCCGACCTTGACGGGCCTGCCGAGGCTTTAGAAGCGCGCGTGCTGCAATCTGAGCCGTTTTCACTCGAAGAGGGCGCCGGCTTATTCGCAGACGAGCGACTGCGGGAACTCTCTTTTTCGGATGATGTGAAGGAAGCGGGCAATAATAGCGAGGTCCTCGAGTTGTCGGGTCAGCGCTTTGTGGTGGTGAAAGTGAGAGAAGTCCGCGCGCCGCAGATTGCCCCTTTTAATGAAGTCAGAAAGGTGGTCCGGTCGGGTTTGAAGGCAGAACTTGAGGCGGCAGCTCTGGCTAAACTAACCGAGGATGCGGAAGCGATGCTGGCTGCGGGTGAACCCCTTGAAGCAGCCGCCAATGCGTTCGAACTGGAGTGGCGTGTTGAGTTGGCGGCCACCCGATTATCCAGTCAGTTGCCGCGCACGGTTCTTGAGGCGGCTTTTGCAATGCCTCAGGGACAGGCCAATGCGTTGCGGCGAGTGTCTCTGCCTGGCGAAGGTTACGCGCTGGTGCAGCTCGCTCGCGTCACCGCGGGTGATGCGGAGTCTTTAAGCGCCAGCGAGATGCGGCAGCTGTCAGATTTGCGTAATAGCGAGCAACAGCAGTTGAGTTTCGCGGAGTTTGTATTGTATCAACGTGACTCGGCCGACATCGTGATTCGATAGGGTGACGCTGGATTAACGGAAAAACTATTCATGGCCAGAGAACCACATGGCGATGGAAATGCATTGCAGACCTTGTTGGGGCAGGTGCCTGATCGGCACCACGCGGCGACGCGAGCCGACGCGCCGTTGTCCGTTAACGGGCGGCACCCTGCGCCGCTGCATCTCTGGCATCCCGATTACTGTGGCGAGATCGATATGGCGATCTCTGCTGATGGCACCTGGTATCACGAAGGGGTTCCCATCAAGCGTCCAGAGCTATGGCAACTGTTCGCGGGGATTCTTCGAAGAGAGACAGACGGTGACTACTACCTCGTTACCCCGGTCGAGAAATGCCGGGTTGAGGTGGCGCTTCATCCGCTAATCATCACTGATATCGAGCGCATCGAGACAGGCGGCGGGGTGGAGCTCGTCGCCACCCTTAACGCCGGGGGCGTGTTTCCGGTTTCACCAGACTATCCGCTGAAACGAGAGGCAGAGGCCGGTGGGGCCGCTTATATAGAGCTGCCCAATGGCCTGTCTGCGCTTTGCTCAAGGGCATCATGGTACCGACTGGTTGACTTGGCCGACGACGCACACAGTGTTGTCAGCTCAGGCACCCGGTTTTTCCTGAGCTGACCTATCCCGCTACATGTTCGGGTAGTTCGGTCCCCCGAAGCCCTCAGGGCTCACCCAGGTAATGTTCTGAGACGGATCCTTGATGTCGCAGGTTTTGCAGTGAACGCAGTTTTGGGCGTTGATTTGGAACCGGGGCCCCTCTGTATCCTCGATAACTTCATACACACCTGCGGGACAGTAGCGCTGAGCAGGCTCGGCGAACCGGGGCAGGTTGACGGTAATCGGAATCGAGTCGTCTTTAAGTGTTAAATGACAGGGCTGATCTTCTTCATGGTTGGTGTTAGACATGAACACCGACGAGAGGCGATCGAAAGTAATGGTGTTGTCGGGTTTGGGGTACTCAATAACTTTTGCGCTTGATGCGTCATCGAGGCAAGCGTAATCGGGCTTTGCATCGTGCAGGGTAAAAGGCATTCGTCCGCCAAATAGATTCTGGTCAATCCAGACCATCGCTGCGCCCAGCAGGGTGCCAAATTTATGCATAAAACCAGAGAAATTTCGAGAGCTGTGGAGCTCTTTCCCCAGCCATGACTGCTTCACTCTGTCGCCGTAGTCTTTGATCATTGTCGGGGCGGCCTCATCCTGAAGCGACGCCATGATGCTCTCCGCAGCGAGCATCCCGCTCTTCATCGCAGTGTGGTTGCCCTTGATTTTGACGCTATTAAGCGTGCCGGCGTCACAGCCGATGAGTAAACCGCCAGGAAAGGCCATTTCCGGCAATGAATTTTCGCCGCCTTTGGCCAGTGCCCGCGCTCCGTAGGCAATGCGTTCTCCTCCCTCTAGCACCTCGCGTGTTTTTGAATGCGTTTTCCAGCGCTGAAACTCCTCAAACGGACTCATATAGGGATTGCTGTAGTTAAGATCCGCGATTAGACCTAGATAGACCTCATGATTTTCCGCGTGATAGAGAAAAGCGCCGCCACTGGAGTTCGATTCAGAGAGCGGCCAGCCGATACCGTGGACTACTAGGCCCTCTTGATGCTTTTCTGGCGTGACCTTCCAGACTTCCTTAATCCCAATGCCATAGTGTTGCGGGTCTTTTCCTTCATCCAGCGCATAGTGAGCAATGAGCTGTTTTCCAAGGTGACCGCGACAGCCCTCCGCAAAAACCGTAAAGCGGGCATGCAGTTCCATGCTTGGAACGTGGCTGTCTTTTTGCTGACCGTCTGCACCGACGCCCATTTCACCCGTTGCAATACCCTTTACGGCACCCGAATCGTCGAAGAGGACTTCGGCAGCTGTGAAGCCGGGATAAATCTCGACCCCCAAGGCTTCGGCCTGTGCGGCCAGCCAGCGGCAGACGTTGCCCATTGAGACGATATAGTTTCCGTGGTTATGCGTGGGACGGGGGATAGCAAACCCGGGCAGCTTGATGGCGCTTTCTTGCCCGGTATAGAAGTAAAACGTGTCACCGGTAACCGGCGTGTTGAGGGGCGCGCCACGCTCCTGCCAGTCGGGAAACAGCTCCTCCATTGCGCGGGGCTCCAGCACAGCCCCAGATAGAATGTGCGCGCCGACTTCCGAGCCTTTTTCGACCACACAAACGGTCGTCTCACGCCCCTCGGCTTCAGCTAATTGCATTAGCCTGATGGCTGCCGATAGCCCGGCAGGGCCTGCACCGACAACGACAACGTCAAATTCCATGGATTCTCTTTCCACACTGCACCTCGCGAGTTTCGGTAGCTGCTTCTTAGTTATCTCCAACATCACCAAAATCCATTACACTTTCGGCCCGTTGGGTGCTTTACTTTGGGGCGGCATGATACACTAAGCGGGCCGTACGAACAGGTTCAACGGAGTAACGAAAGAGGGCGTAGCCGGCGCAACGAGCGGCTTTCGGGACGGGTGACCGACGGTGGGAAGG
>CALKEI010000192.1 GCA_938085095.1 uncultured Luminiphilus sp.
CGCGTCGGCGCGCTGTCGGAGGTCGCCGATAAAGGCCGCCACACCACGACCACCGCGGAGGTATTTCATCTCCCCGGAGGCGGTCGACTGATCGATTCACCTGGTGTTCGGGATTTTTCGCTCACCCATGTATCGCCCGACGCCGTTGCCAATGGCTTCACAGAGTTCAGGCCTTACCTCGGCCACTGCCGATTTCGTGACTGCCAACATCAGAGTGAACCGGGCTGCGCCGTGAAGGCAGCCATCGAAGCTGGGGAGATCCGTATCGAGCGATTCGAGAGTTTTTGTCAGATAGTGGCCAGTCTTGATGCCGGCAGTTAGAGATGGTCTGCGGGCGCATCGATTGCGAGCGCCGATCGAACTCTGACGGCGTCGCCCGCTTCATCGACCCACTGCAAATCCGCCGCTTCTGTGACGAGCACCACAGTCGAGCCCAAAAAAAATCGCCCCATCTCCTGACCTGCTTCCAACAAAGGCGCTTCGTTGGCACGCCACACCTGTTCGCGAATCGTTCCTGCGCCGGGAGGTTCCCGCCCTCCCCATACGGTAGCGATACCCGCAACAATCATGGCGCCTACCATGACCACCGCAACGCCCCCCCGATCTGTCTCAAAAAAACAGACCAGTCGCTCATTCCGAGCCAACAAGCCGTCAACTCGCTCTACCGTTGCAGCATTGACAGAGAACAGGTCACCGGGGATGTAGCGCGTCCTGACCAAATGCCCCCGGATAGGCATGTGAACGCGGTGATAATCCCGCGGGGAGAGGTAGGTCGTGGCAAAACAGCCCTCGGCGAACCGGCTAGCCTCTTCCTCGCTCCCCGCCAGCAACGCCCGCACGCTGTAGGTCCGCCCTTTGGCTTGAACCAATTGCGACGATGAGAGGGTGCCGCATTGGCTCAGCACGCCATCTGCGGGATGGCACCATGTGCTATTCGCCAGTGGCCGCATACCTTCGCGCAAAGATCGCGTAAAAAAAGCGTTGAAGTGCGGGAAATCTTCACTTGAAGAACACGTCGCTTCAGTGAGATCAATATCGTATCGGGCCATAAAACTGCGGATGAAGCAGTTCTTGAGCCAAACGGGTCGCTCAAGCCGGGCAAGTCTCCCAACAAGACGCGAGAGCAAGTGCTGCGGCAAAATTGCCTGCAGTGCAGTCATTACAGATTCCATACCGGTAGTGTAACCTAGGCCCTCCAGTACGATGAATTCAGCTATGACTACCCTGCGCCGCCCATTCCTGCTGTCACTACTCATGGCCCTTGCAATCGCCTTGTCCGCCAGTATCAGTCGCGCTCAAGACGACGCTGGGGCTGAAAGCGCGCCTGTAAAGGCGGAGGTGAGCGCCCCTGATACAGCGGCGCCCGCGGACGACACATTAGCCGATGAGGTGATTGAATCTGAACAGGACTGGCTGGAGGGTGGCCACGGGTACGCTGCCCGCAAAGCCAACGAAATGACGCAGTGGGTGGACAATTTTTTCGGCAACGACGAGCGTGATCTTGAACAGGCAGAGTCTCGGCTGCGGTTACGGACTATTTACAACTGGGACGAACGGCTGGACAACGAGGTGAAATTTCGGCTCGGCGGAAAGGTCAGTCTGCCGCAGATCTCCAAGCGACTCGATCTGGTTTTCCGTGGCGAAGATATGGACGACCTCAGTAACGATGGCGTTGAAGACCCCTCCGAGGATCGCATCGGGCTGCAGTTACAGGTGGGCCCGAAAGATATTCGCAAACACCGTTTTGACCTGACCGTTGGGTTCGGTAGCTCCGGCCCCAAGCCCGGCGCCAAATATGTGTATCAGGATGCGTTTGCCGAGGACCTGAACTTCCGCTTTACCCAACGCTTTACCTATGACCTGGGTGAAGGCGGTTATGGCTCTTCGCGCTTCGTACTCGATAAAGCGCTGCGCGAGAGAGAACTGGTGCGCGCCTACACACGATTCCTGTACGGCGAAAAAACCGACGGTACCGAGTGGTCAACGAGCTTGTCCTACGCTCGCGGTTGGCAAGGGGACAGCGGGCGCGTTGGAGCGACCTGGCTATATGTGGGTGCAGACGGGCAGACCGAGCCCTATGATTTTGTGAAGAACTACAAATTGGGCCTTAGGTTGCGCAGGCAGGCCTATAAGGACTTCGTATTCTGGGAGGTTGAGCCGAGCTACAACTGGCGGATCGATGAGCCCTATTTTGAACGCGAGGGTGCCTGGCGGATCGAGTTGCGGCTCGAGTTTTTACTCTTCAACAATCCCACCGAAACCGTCGAGCGACAAATCCGCTAGAGCATGGCGAAGCCCGACTGGGGGCCGCAACGAGCGCTATAGATTCTCTTCAGCGAATGCAGCCAAGCGCGATCGCACAATCCCGTTCACATGCATCACGCCCGCGTGGGGATAATTTTTGACCTTTTCTACCAGATAGGTGAGTCCCGATGTCAGGGGCGAGATGTACTTGTTATCGATCTGTGCGAGGTTCCCCAGCACCACCAATTTGGAATCCGCCCCCACACGGCTAATGATCGATTTCAACTGAAACTGGGTCAGCCCCTGAGCCTCATCAATCACGATATAAGCGCCGTTAAACGAACGGCCACGCATAAAGTTTAGTGATTTAAACTGAATATTCGCGCGCTCCTTTACGTATTCAATGCTGCCATTCGAACATTCGTCTGCGCCATGGAGAATCTCTAGGTTATCGTCGAAGGCCGCCAACCAAGGCGCCATCTTTTCTTCTTCCGTGCCGGGCAGAAAGCCAATTTCCTCAGCGATCGGCGGCGTAGATCGCGCGACAATAAGCTTGTTGTATTTGCGCTGCTCAAGAATAGCGTGCAGTCCATAGGCGAGGGCCAATAAGGTCTTACCTGAGCCCGCAGGGCCGGTGAGGACGGTCATATCAACATCTTCGCTATCCAGTAAACGCATCGCCATTGCCTGCTCCAGATTACGGGGCGCCAGGCCCCAAAAGCGCTGGTTCATAAGGTGATCGCGACTGTCGACAGCCAAGTAAACATAGTCCTCATCGACATGATCCACGTAGGCAATAAATGCCTGCTCGTCGTAGACAAATTGATTGGGATACGCATCGGGCAACTCGGACCGCGGTATCCGGTGGAGCGTGAGGCTCTCTTCACGGACCGTATCGACTTGTTGAATGCTGGACCAAAAATCCCCGGTAAAGCAGGCGTAGCCTGTCGACAATAAATCAATGTCATCCAGCACACGGTCATGACGATAATCTTCGACATGCTCGAGCCCCGACCCCTTGGCCTTGATGCGCATATTGATGTCTTTGGTCACGAGACACACGAAGGCCCCCGGATTATCCGCACTCAGACGGAGCGCCACATTAATAATGCGGTTGTCGTTGGCCTGATCCTCATTGGTATTGAGAAACGGTACCTCGTCGTCGTCAGCAATCAGCTGGTCAGGGAAAATCGCTAACGCGCCGAGACGGTTTTCGTCCAGGTTGGACCCCGGGATATCCACCCCTTTCTGGATCTGCTGCGGCGAGGCGTTGCCCACTACCTTGTCGATCAGCTGAATGGCAATGCGCGCCTCTCGGCTGACGCTCTTATCACGCCGATCCTTGATGTGATCGAGCTCCTCGAGAACAGTCATGGGAATCACGACCTGATGTTCGGCGAACGCCGTGATCGCGGTCGGATCGTGCAACAACACATTGGTGTCCAATACGTAGATCTTGCGATGTGCAGGTTCGAGCTGAGTGATTTCCGGGGTCTCGGCTGCAGTCAGCGGCATGTAATCTCCTCGCAGGGCAGGTTAAAAACCGGATTATTTGGCCGCAACACTGCGGTCAGGGCATCCGGTGATGTCATCATTGTAGGCAAAATTTCGGGGTGAAAAGCCCTCGGCGCACTGACGGCGCTTGGGGGAGTCTGCTGAAGCGGCCTCGGATGACCAGCTTGTATCGGCACAGACGGCGACCTACTCTCCAAATTTCGGGCTCCCTCAGTAAACCGATGTGCCGAGGCTCTGTCAACGGCACAGCGAAAAAAACCGGGCTACGCTTTGTCCTGACAGCGGCTCCGAAGTTCGATAGCATCATCCACCATTCAGGGTCGTTGCAGTGACTGCTAACCAGTCGCAGTAGCAAAGCGATAATAAAGATACTCTAGGAGCCGATACCGGCCATGCTCGATCGCAATGCGATGGCGCAGCTCAAAGGTCTTCGAGAAGAACTCGAAGCACAAAACGAGCACGTCGAAGCCACTGTAAAAGGCACTCAGCACCGCTATGGATTTGCGGTAACTGCGGACGGCCGGGAAGTGTTTATCCCGCCCGATGAGATGCTCAAGGTATTACCCGGCGATAAAGTCGCTATCTGCATCAGGCCTGCAACGCCGGTCAAGGGAAAGCAGGACAAACCCGGGCGCACCGTCGCGGAAATCGAACGTCTGATTGAATCAGGGCTTGATGAATTTGTAGGGCACGTGGTGCAGAAAGGGAAAGCCACTTTCGTGGTGCCCGACCTTCCCGCGCTTTCACGTTGGCTATTCATTCCGTCTCATGCCCGCAACGGCGTGGCCCCGGGGGATTTGGTTGCCTGCGCGCTGTTGCGCCACCCCATCAAAGACGGCAAACCCTCAGCAAAGATTTTGAAGAAGCTGGGCGACGAGAACACGCCGGGCGTGGAGAATCAGTATTGCGCCGCCCGCGCCGGACTGGCTGAAGCCTGGAGCGAGAAGACGGCTCAGCCTCTGATCGACGCTGCGTCTGCGCACAAACCATTGGAAGACGCCTCACGCCTCGACCTGAGCACTTTACCTTTTGTCTCGATCGACGCCGCGCGGACCGTAGACATCGATGATGCGCTTCACGCCGAAGTCACAGCCAACGGCTGGAAGCTCTCCGTTGCGGTCGCGGACCCGACTGCCTATCTGGCGGATGTAGAAGGTCTGCCGGCACTCCTCGCCGATCGCGGTGCATCCGTGTATTTTCATGGCGACGTCATCCCGATGCTACCCGAGGCGATCAGTCAGGGACTGTGTGCCCTGGCCGAGGACGTGCCAAGGCCAGCCTTGGTGTGTCAGATGCAGATATCGGAAGGTGGTGAAATCGAGGGCTTTGAGTTTCGTAAAGCGATCATTCGGTCCCATGCAAAACTGGCCTATTCAGCCGTCGATCGCTACGTCACCGGTAACAGCGACGACCTGATCGCTCACGCCAATCCGCTCGAGGCCTTGGTACAGGTGTATCGCACACTGCGCGAGCGGCGCGAGCAGCACGAGCTGGTGATGGAAGAACGTCGCGAATACCGCTGGATTCTCGGCGAAGACAAACAGATCGCCGAAGTCGACGGCTACGACAAGCTGGCCTCACAGCATCTGGTGGAAGAATGTATGATCGCGGCCAATAAATGTGCCGCAATATTTCTGCGTGACGCGGCGGCCCCCGGCCCCTTCGTAGTGCATCAGGGTTTTCGGGCAGACCGCACTGAAGAGGCGGCGACTTTTCTGGAGAAACACCGCGCGGATCTCAAAGATACGCCGCTGAACACCCTGGAAGGATACCGCGCCATATTGTCTGATTTAGGACAGAAAACGCACGAACTGCCATTAAGAGACATGGTTAATCGCCTGCTGTCTCGAGCTGTACTGAGCGATCAAGCCGGACCGCACATGGGGCTTGCCACCGAGGCCTACACCAATTTCACATCACCACTTCGCAAAGCGCTCGATTTTTTTGTACATCTGCAAATTTCGGCCTGCCTGGCAGGTGAAAAAACCGCTCACTACCCGGTTGATCAGCTGCCGGTTATTACTCGCGCCATCGGCCGGAGTCGTGAGGCCGTCGCGGCGGCAAATCGCCGCCTGACTGCGCGCTATTTTAAAAAGTTGAAGGCCGACGGCCAAACGCGATTTGCAGGAAAAATCAGCCACATCACAAGCTCGGGTTTTACCGTCAAGCTCGATGACAATGGACTTGAGGGTCTGGTGGATTTACGGCCAGAGGACGAAAAATTTAGTTTCGACAAGTGGACCATGAGCCTGACCAGCACCACGCGGCGCTTCGGGTTACTTCAGCCGGTAGAGGTCGAATTCGGCGATGCGCCGGCAGCAGGCGACTATCTGGCTCTGTTCTCATTGACCGAGGGGTGCGGATTGAAGCCTCCTAAAGATCCTAAGCTGGGCGCTGACCACTCGGGCACCGAGACACCCGACGAATCCGCGGGCGCGACCGTCTCTTAAAGCCTATGACCAACACCGACATTCACCTGCTCCTCACCGGCGACGAGCTGATGAGCGGCGATACCGTCGACAGTAACTCAGCCATGATTGCGCAAGCGCTTGCCGCACAAGGTCAGGCCATTGCTGAAAAGATCACGCTGGGAGATGACCGAGAGCGACTGGTCACGGCCCTCAAACGAACAATCGATAACGCCGGCGTCATGGTCATGAACGGCGGACTGGGGCCCACACAGGACGATCTCACCGCTGAACTGGTGGCAGCAGCGGCAGGTGTGCCGCTGGCACTGAACCAAGAGGCAGAAAAACATGTTCGCGAGTGGTGCGCAGCGCGCAGCATCGAACCCAATGACGCCAATCTCAAGCAGGCCTGGCTGCCCGAAGGCGCGGCCATCATCCACAACCCCCAGGGCAGCGCGGTTGGCTTTGCGCTCCAAGTCAACAGAACGCTCATCTTGACCACTCCGGGCGTACCGGGGGAGCTACGCGCCATGCTGCCTGAAGTCTGTGAACGTATTACCCATGCCATCGGGGGCGGTGCCGTGCATCGAGTGCGTCTACAGACGTTTGGCATTGGAGAATCGACTGCCCAAGCTCTGATCGACGAGGATGCGGAGCCCTGGCCGGAAGGCGTGGTGCTGGGCTTTCGCGCAGGCATACCGCAACTCGAAATCAAACTCACCACTGATTCGTTATCTCCCGATGTGAGGCATTGTCGGGCGACGCTGGAGCGACTGATCGGAGATCACATTCTGGGTGAGGACGACACCACCCTCGCAGGAGCACTGCAACAAACGCTTCGGTCGCAGGGGAAGAAAATGGTGGCGGCCGAGTCCTGCACCGGTGGGCTGATCGCCGCCATGATGACCGCCGAGCCAGGCGCCTCCGCCGTATTTGAGGCCGGGTTTGTGACGTACGCTAATTCCATCAAGCATTCGGTACTGGGCGTTGATCCCACCACGCTGGAGAACGAGGGTGCCGTTAGTGAGCCGGTAGTGAGACAGATGTTAAGCGGCGCACTGAAGCGATCAGGGGCCGACATCGGCATCGCCGTCTCAGGTATCGCGGGCCCCGATGGTGGCTCAGACGACAAGCCGGTGGGCACCGTGTGGCTAGCCTGGGGCACCATAAACGACATGCAGACACTGAAAACCATACTGCCCACCGATCGGGCCATGTTCCAAAAACTGGTCGCGGCAGCCGGACTCGACCTGATCCGCCGGCAGTTACTGGGATTACCAAAACTTCCCCACTACTTCAGTCGTCGGGCAATCTGAGCATCACCCAAGGCCATCATATTCAGGGTTGTAGCCGGGAGATCTGCCAGCTCCCATCAGCCGTGAAGTGATAGCGAAACCGGTCGTGCAGTCGGTTTTCGCCTCCTTGCCAAAACTCCCAGACGGCGGGCACCAATCGATAGCCTCCCCAGTGCGGCGGGCGCGGGATCTGACCGTCGCCAAAACGCACAGCGGCGTCAGTGAGTTGCAGCATCAGAGCATCGCGACTCTCAATGAGCTGGCTCTGGGCAGAGGCCCAAGCACCCAGCTGGCTGTCGCGAGGCCGCGACGCAAAGTACGCATCAGACTCCTCGTCGCTGACGCGCGTCACCGAGCCGGTGACCGATACCTGCCGATCCAGTTCATTCCAGGGAAACAACATAGAAGCCTGTTCACACGCGCCAAGCGCCGCGGCTTTGTTGCTTTCGTAGTTGGTGTAAAACACGAGGCCGCGCTCATCGACGCCCTTCATCAGCACCATGCGCTGGCGGAGTGTGCCGTCGGCCTGTCGGGTTGCGAGCGAGCAGGCCGTCGGGTCAGCGAGTTCCGCGGCAATGGCCTGTTCTTGCCAGCGGATAAACTGCGCAACCGGTTCGGGTGCCAGGTCACTGCGGCGCAGGCCTCCCAAAGTATACTGACGTCGGTGTTCGCTAAAACGCATGGCATCTCAAAAATAGGGGAAACTGCCCAAAGTGTAGCGCAGGTGGTTGCCTGAGGGGCCACCGGTTGTGATAGCCTCTCGCACCTTTTTAGCGCGCCATACATCTACAACGGTTATCGAACGCCGAGACTACGCTATGTCAATCAAATCGCTCTTCATGGGTCTACTCTTCAGCCAGCTCGCTGTCGCACAGAGCACCCTGCCCACAGTGCCCGCCAGCGAGGCGCCGATCATCGATTATCAGAATCGTTTCGTACCCACCTATGGCCGCCTCGGCATGGTGGTCAGCCCCGAGGCGCTCGCCGGTGAGATCGGCCTCGACATGCTCAAGCAAGGTGGAAACGCGGTAGACGCCGCTGTGGCAACCGGTTTTGCCCTCGCAGTAACGCTGCCCCGCGCCGGTAATATTGGCGGCGGTGGTTTCATGCTGATCCACCTCGCCGAGACAAATGAGCAGATCTTCGTCGACTACCGCGAGACAGCACCGGCGGCGGCAA
>CALKEI010000193.1 GCA_938085095.1 uncultured Luminiphilus sp.
ACTGACCACGCGGGCCACGGACGGACCCCGGATGGGGCCTCCGATCGGTATGGGTTCGAAGTAGTTGGCTTTGCCATCTAGCCAGCCACGAATGGCCGCCTCCAGCGAGAAAAACAAATTACGCACCAGCATTTGGCCTTCCGCTGGTGTTTCTGCCTTGCCTTCTGTGAGTGCAAAGTCCGCTTCAACGGGCACTCCTTTTGGGTGGCTTTTTAATACAACTTGGCGATTAAGCATCTATTTCTCTTCAGTTTGCGGAGGATTGACCGAGTTCGCACGGCGATCTGGACAGAGTATATTGTGTTGGTCATTGCAGGCGCGGCCACTTCGTCGCGCCATTATTGAGGCATTGCAACGAGATGAACAAGCCTGAAATCACGATTCCCGTGCTGAATATTCCGGTTCACCCAGACACCATGGACGGCCGTGATCCCGCTTTGCTGAGGGGGGACGCGATCACGGGTAATCGGTATTTCGACCCTGAATTTGCGCAGAGAGAGTGGGACCACATGTGGACCAAGATCTGGCACGTGGCCGGGCGCCTCGTGGAGCTTGAAGAGCCCGGAGATTTTGTGGTGCACGATTTTATGGGGCAGTCAGTTATCTGCGCCAAACAGAAAGATGGATCCATCAAGGCGTTTTACAACGTGTGTCAGCACCGCGCATTACGTCTCGTTGAGCAGAGCTCGTCAGTCCGTGACTTCCACTGTCGTTATCATGGCTGGGTGTGGGGAATCGATGGTGTTTTGAAATCGGTGCACGACCCCGAAAATTTTTCTCAGGGTGACCCTTGCGGCAAGCTTCGACTCAAAGAGCTCAGATGTGATACCTGGGGTGGATTCGTCTGGTACAGCTTCAGTGATGACAGTCCAGGGTTGATGGAGTATCTGCACCCGCTGCCCGAGATATACAAAAACTATCCGATGGAGACTGCAGTCCGCATTTTCGCGCGCAAAATTCGCCTCAACACAAACTGGAAGTTCGCAACGGTGAATTTCAGCGAGTCTTATCACACTCGAACGGCGCATCCGCAGGTTCCGCCCTGGATTGATCAGGATTACTGGAGCGCACGATCGGAGATCTGGCCCAACGGCCATGGACGCACGGTGCAGCCCATGAGGCCGAGCTTGAGAGATCGATTGCCCGAGGGCGAACCCCATCCGTTCGACGATATTTTGCGCATGTGGGATATCGATCCTGATGCGTACCCCGATTTTGAAAGCAAAGCGATACAGGGCTGGATGGATCTCAAAGCAGCCAAGCGCAGATCCTGGAAGGAGAAGGGTTACTTACACTACGAGCATATGAACGAAGAGGAGCTGACCGACAGCCCCCACACAGTGATCTTTCCGAATGTCACAATCTCGTTTTTGCCAGACAACTTGATTTTTTTTCGGACCGAACCTGACCCGAAAGACCCCGCCAAGTGCACTTTTGACCTCTGGTGTTTGGCGTTTCCAGTGGCAGGTCAAAGCGAGGCTCACGGCATCATGACGCAGGATTTATTACCCGTGCAAGAATGTGAGGCGCAAACCTGTGACTTTTCGGGAGGAGCGGGCATTCCTGAGATTGTCGACTCTATCGTCTGGCAGGACATGATGTTGGCCGAAGCGCAGCAAAATGGCTGGGAGTCACACGGTTTCAGCGATTATTATTTGGCAGATCAGGAAGCTCGCGTACGCTACTTCCATGAAGTGTTGAATGACTATCTCGAGGGCCGAAAAGGCTGAGCGAGTGCTATCTGTCAGTTATGAGGAAGGGCGAATACCATCACGATGACGCAACGTGTTCAGCATAAGAATGCATGGAGACAAAATGATGAAAAGAGGGTTGTGGTTGACCGGTCTTATTGGGTGCTTGCTGGGGGCGACAGTGAGCGCTGACGATATGACTTTGAAGGCGATGGTCGCCAAGCAAGATATCGAGTATTTGCAGCGTTTTTATGCTCGGGCTACTGACCAAATTGGTACGAACATACCTGAAAATATTGAGGCTGGGCGGGCGATCTACCATCGCATCTTTACGCCCGATGCCAGTATTCGCGCCAGTGACCCGGCGGGTACCGAGTTTCGGGTGACGGGCCCGGATGAGTGGGTCAAAGTGGTGGATGGTGCCTTATCGGTATTCGACTCGACCCAGCATCTGCTGGGCACTCAGATAGTAGAGCTGCAAGCCTTGCCCGACAGCGAAGGCCGGGGGGGCGCAGCCAGCATGACCAGCTATTTGCAGGCGTGGCATCACGACCCGGATCGCGTGATTGATATCTATCTGGGTACGTATTTCAGCAAAGTTCGCTACACCGATGGTATTGGATGGCAAATCTACGACATGCGGCTGGAAAAGGTTGCCGGCGAAGTCATCGATAAGGCCATTGAGGGTACCTGATATGAACCGCACTCAGCGTAGGAGATGACATGACCGCTGCCAACCCAATTGTGCTGGAACAACACTTGAACCGTCCGCCGAAAGAGGCGGAGCCGACGCTGCGCGGAGATTCTGTTGGTAGTGATCGCTATACCTGTCCCGACTATTTGAAGCGGGAGTATCGGCAGGTATGGCATGCCGTCTGGAATATTGGCGGTGTCGCTTACCAAATGCCCGAGCCGGGCGATTATCTGACCACCGAGCTCGGCATTGATTCCATCATTATGGTGCGGCAAGAAGAGGGCACCGTTAAAGCGTTCTTTAACTCATGCCCTCATCGTGGCACCCGGATTACTGACGCGGAGGATGGTCATGTTCAGGCATTTTCTTGCCCCTACCACGGCTGGCAATTTGATCGTGCGGGAGTGGTGACTTCGGTACCTGACGAGGAGGATTTTGCTGAGAGCCCTTGCGGCAAAGCGCGCCTCAAGGAAATGCGGTGTGAGGAGCGTTTCGGGCTCATCTGGTACAACTTTGACCCCGATGCGCCGTCATTGGATGCCTTTTTAGGCGAGACCATCAGCCGTGAATTGGAATCGCATCGCATCGAAGACATGCTTAGGGTGCTCGATATGACCGCCGAGACGCGGAGCAACTGGAAGATCATCACCGATAACTTTAACGAGGCCTATCACGTTAAGGTGCTTCACCCCGAGCTGATTCCCTACGTCGCGGCGGACTATGACGATTGTCAGTTCGACTGTTTTGACAACGGCCACAATCGCGGCTGGTTCCCCTCTTTTATGCCCTCTGCGCAGTACGACAGCGATGTGATTGGCGAGCCGTTGAGGAGTATGGCGTCTGCCTGGGGCGTCAGCAGTGACGGGTACGTTGGCCGTGATACATGGAAGCAATTGCGGCTGGACATTCAGAGCGCCAAAAGAGCGCGTGGAGTGAATCAGGGCTATGAACATTACAGCTATCGCGCGGATTACCAGCTCACTGACTACGTGATCTACAACCTGTTTCCTAATAATGTGATTACTGTCGGGCCGGACGGTGTTCAGTTGCTCAGGCCTCGACCGCACCCGACGGATCCTGCGCAATGTCTTTTTGATCACTGGTGGCTAGTTAATCGGGTTGAAGGTCAGGAGATGACGCCGTCCCCTGCGGGTGGTCCGGATCTTCCCGTGACAGACGCGCTTCACGAGCATATCCGTTACGGCGAGAAAACGCTGGGTACCACGGCGGATCAGGACCTGAGCATCGCGGAGATGCAGCAGAAGGGTTTGGCGTCTGCGGGATATCAGGGTTTCTGGATGCCAAATCAGGAGCGCCGCGTGCAGGCCTTTCATGAGAATCTCAATGATCTTATGGCCGAGTGACTGGAGTGCAGTCATGAGCGAAAGCCACTCGCGAATCGACTCGTACGGTGGGTGGCGAGTGTCGCAATGAGCGGCGATTCACCGGAGAAAATGGGACGTCAGTCAGCGGCCTGGAACGTGTGGTCGCGCACAGAGATTCAAAAGCGACTCGCGCAACACGCGCGAGGCATTGATCGGGCAGATGAGGCGCTACTGCGCGAGGCGTATCACGTTGACGGCACAGTAGATTACGGATCTCTGCAGGGCACCGCAGCGGAGTTCGCCAGTGCAATTGCCGCGATGCACGACGGTGCTCCCATGTCTTCACACCGCACCAGTAATGTGTGGGTGCGCGTCCGCGGTGAGCTAGCCGTCAGTGAAAGCTATGTGATGGCCTGGGTCACGCTGCCGACCGACGGCGAACCCCAGCCCCACCTGGTCGGTGGTCGTTATCTGGACCGCCACGCCTGTCGGAACAGTGAGTGGCGAATGCAGCACCGTCACTACGTACTGGATTGGATTCGTCAGTTCCCGTCGGCGTCCACACCGCCAGAGGCGACGCCTTTTGATCTGGATTCTGCGGCACCACGCGGTGCGCACTATCCCGAGGATGCAGGCAATGCGCTTCTCATCGCCTACGCGAGTCAAAAGCGTGAGAAAACGGAGGATACAACCATGAATGAAGCGGAAGCGATTGATAAGGTGGTGTCGCATCAGGCCATCGTTGAGCTGGGTTGTCGGTATGTCAGAGGAGTAGATCGCGGTGATCCCGAGACGCTTTTGAGCGCCTTTCATGAGGATGCGGCGATTGTCTCGGGCGCGTTTAACGGTCCGGTGTCAAGGTTCCCGGCCGAGATCGGACAGCTACTGGAGCAAGTTTCTCCGCGCGTTGCGCACACGGTGACCAATCACTGGATAGAGATCGAGGGCGACGCAGCGGTCGGGGAAAGCTACGTTATTGCCTATCAGCAGATCGCAGGAGAGGAGCCTCAAGACGTAATGACGGGGGGGCGCTACATCGATCGGTATGAACGCCGCGACGGTGAATGGAAAATCAGTCATCGTACCTTTGTCATGGATTGGTCGACGTCCAGTCCCGCCAAGGACTTGATGGGGCTTGGAATGTTTGAAGACATGGTGAAGGGCGAGCGCGGTCTGGGTGACCCGGTATTCACCCTCTGGGATAGCTTGCGCCCTGCGTAAGTTCGGCGATTTAGAGTGGTTTGGGGGCGGTAATGAAAGCGGTTGATTCAAGGTGTAACCAGCTTAAAGCAGGCAGGGTGCTCTGGTTGTGCACACGGACCTGTGGCCTCATCGTGATGTCGCTCATGATCACGCCACTCGCTGTGGCGGACGCCGGAAAGGCCAATTCGGCCGCTTATCAGGAGGTCACTCTAGATCTTGACCCCGGCACCAAGGCGCTGGGGGGGGCGGTGTACGCCGAGCACTGCGCCGAGTGTCACGATGGTAATACTGTGCGTGCGCCGCAGCGCTACGTGCTGGAAAACGTCTCACCCGAAACCATTCTGACGGCAATGATTGATGGCCCGATGCGTGCGGTGGCCAGCGAGCTCTCACTGGAGCAGAAGACAGCCGTGGCCGAATTTATTGCAGAGCGCAAAATCACGCCGGGAGAGGCGGCGAATGCGGGTGTTGCCTGCGAGGGTCAGCGGCGTCGGTTTGATCTGCATCAACAACCCGTATTCCAGCACTGGGGTCTAGCGAAGGGGGGAGGACATTTTATACCCGGCTCCGTGGCTCAGGTGGCACCAGAGGACCTCGGAGCGCTCGAAGTCGACTGGGCGTTCGCCTATCCTGCTGCCAATCGAGCGAGGTCGCAGCCGGCCATCGGTGCGGGGGCATTATTTGTCGGCAGTCAGAGCGGACTGGTTTATGCCTTTGATCTGGAGACAGGCTGTACTCGATGGCAATTTCAGGCGTCTTCAGAGGTGCGCAATGGCCTCACGCTAGAGAACTGGCAGCCGGGTGACGATGCCGCTGATCCACTTTTATTTTTTGGAGACCTGACCGGCAATCAGTATGCCGTGTCGGCACTGACCGGTACGCTGCGTTGGCGAAAACGCATTGACGATCACAGTGCTGCTACGCTGACAGCGGCGGCTGAGCTGGACGACGGCGTGCTCTATGTACCTGTTTCGTCGCTTGAGGAAGGAGCGGCAATTGCCCGGAATTATCCCTGCTGTTCTTTTCGAGGCGCCATTGTTGCGCTGGACGCGAGCTCGGGGCGAGAGCGCTGGCGTCGTCACTTTATACCTCCTGCTGAGCCAACTGGCGTCAGTGCAGCGGGAACGCCTCAGTTTGGGCCCAGTGGCGTCCCGATCTGGGCCGGTATGGCGATGGATGAGGATCGCTTGTACATCGCTACCGGCGATGACTACTCCGGTTCGGGGTCGGAACGTAGCGACTCCATTATTGCGCTGGATAAAGCCTCGGGTGAGATCATCTGGGTGCAGCAAGCCCGTTTCGGTGACATCTGGAATGGCTCGTGTGAAAACCTTGATCCGGTGAATTGCCCCGACGATAACGGCCCTGATTACGACTATGGGGCAGGACCCGTGATCGCCTTGGATTCTGCAGGCAGGCGCGTCATTTTGGCCGGAGATAAAGGGGGCGTGGTTGCGGCACTAGATGCTGTTAACGGCAAGGTGCTGTGGCGTAAAAAGGTAGGACGCGGGGGCGTCGTGGCGGGCATCAATTTTGGGCTGGCCGCCCACGATGGCAAGGTTTTTGTGCCGGTGAGCGACGTGCCCGATGGCCGAACCTATGATGAGCCGGCGCGACCAGGCCTTTACGCGCTAAACATCGATAGCGGGGATTACGTTTGGCAAGCCCCCGCTGTGCAGGATGTCTGCAAGGACCGGCCCGGCTGCTATCCTGGCTATTCCGCAGCCATCTCAGTCACGGATGATTACGTTCTCGCGGGCTCTAACGAGGGTTACCTGCGAGCCTTTGATCTTCAGTCCGGAAAAGTGTTGTGGGAATTTGATACGACGGAGAGCTTTCTTGCCGTAGACGGCAGGCAGGCATCGGGCGGCTCGATTGGCGGGGGCCAAGCGCCGCTGGTGGTGGGGGATCGCATTATCTTGAATTCGGGATATGCGTTTGCAGGCAAAATGCCTGGCAATGCGTTACTGGTTCTCAGGACCAAGCAGGATCCGCAGAGCACTCTTACCCTCAGTTCAGAGCGCTGAAGTAAGCTCGGCTTGCACGAACGACTCTCGGCGCCAATAACAGCGAGCTCACCATGGTAGGAATCGCCATGAGTCCGTAGCTGGCCGAAATCAGGTTAAACACTACATCAATGCTGACGGTGGCGCCAAAAATCACCGCCAGCAGGAAGAACCAGCGGTAATAAGACTGCCACTCGGCACCCACCAAGAAGCCGAAGCACTTGGCGCCGTAATACCACCCCGTGAACATCGTGGTGGTGCTGAGAATCAGCGCCACAAATCCCAATAGTGCGACCCCGACGCCTCCCATTTCACTGCGGAAGGCGTTGGCCGTCAGCGTAATGCCCGAGAGGTCTCCAGGTTCTGCCCAATTGCCCGCAAGCAGGATGACCAACGCCGTGCAGGTGCAGACGATCAGCGTGTCGAATATGGGTCCTAACGTGGCCAGTATGCCCTCCCGAATGGGTTCATCGGTTTTGGCGGCACCATGTGCCATGACCTCGGTGCCGACGCCGGCCTCATTCGAAAAAGCGCCGCGACTAATACCAATGAGCATCACCCCTAAAAAGCCGCCCCCAATCGCGGAGGGCGTGATGGCTTCACTGATAATACTCGCTAGTACTCCCGGGACGGCGCTCGCATGACTCAGCACAACCCAGAGCGTCATCAGTAAATAGACAACGACCATGGTGGGTAGGAGTGCGACGGCAACATTGGCTACCCGTGGCAGGCCCCCAAAAATAACCGAGCCTACGACGCAGGCGAGGAGTAGGCCGGTGATGAGGGGGCTCCAGGAGGGCGTGTCACCGGAGACCGCAGCACTTTGGATCAGCGCGGTGAGCTGGTTGGCCTGAAACATGGGTAGCGTGCCAATCAGTCCAGAGAGGGCGAATAAGACTGCCAGCGGATAAAACGGTTTAGGTAAGGCCTCGCGAATCACATACATCGGTCCGCCCTGTAGCGTTCCCATAGAATCCTTACCCCGATACATCACCCCCAGAGAGCAGGTGAAGAACTTGGTCGCGATCCCGAAAATAGCGGAAACCCACATCCAGAAAACAGCGCCGGGCCCGCCCGCGACGATGGCGAGCGCCACACCTGCGATATTACCGAGGCCCATGGTGTTTGAAAGTGCTGCTGCGAGCGCCTGTCGATGCGAGATGTCACCCGCCGCATGAGGGGTGTCGTAGCGACCGATCAACACGGCGACAGCATGCCCCAAGTACCGATAGGGTGCTGCTCGCGAAACAATGAGGAAAAAGAGTCCACCGCCCAGCAACAGAATCACCAGAGGCGTTCCCCAGACGGCGTTGGCGAATTGTTGGCTGAATTGTGTGAGCGCGTGCATGCCCTGTCCAGGTCGCTTGGCTTGAACCAGTATCGCATAGCGACTCCATCGCTCTCTGATACACATAGGTGCCAGCGTGGCGGCGGCTTCTCACTTCATGCCAAAACCCGCGACAGATATTGCATCAGCAGACGATAATGCTGGATCATCTTCGGGCGCGCTGCCACCGGGAGGGAAGCATGGAATTCTTGCCAGTCACGAGCGTCCTCGGGGCGGAAGTGCTGGGTATTGATTTGAGCGAACCTCTGAGTGATGCCAATGTGGAGCTGCTTTACAAGGGGCTGACCCAATACCAAGTGCTGTTCTTGAGGCGCCAGTCTCTCGTTCCAGAATCTCATTTGGCGCTAGCCGAGGCGTTCGGGGAAATCGACCCGGGGCACCCCGTTTATCCGCATGTTGATGGGTTCCGCAGCATTGTTGAGCTGATCGCAGACGCCGACAACCCGCCGGATACGGAAGATTGGCATAAGGACCTGACTTTTAGAGCTGCCCCGCCTTTTGCCAGCATCCTGCGTGCAGTGAGTGTTCCCTCGGTCGGAGGAGACACCTTGTGGGCCAGCATGAGTGCAGTGTATGACGGGTTGTCTAACGGCTGGAAATCAGATCTTGCGCCACTTTTTGCCGTTCATGATATGGGCACTTTTCGGAATGATTACTTCCAGCAGGGAGGCGTCGCGGAGGTTAACAGGGCGCTGTCGGAAGTGGGATCGGCGGTCCACCCGGTGGTAGAGGTCCATCCGGTTTCGGGCCTTAAGTACCTTAATGTCAATCAATCTTTCACCCGCCAGATTTTGAATATGACGCAAGGCCCCAGCGACGAGGTGCTTCAATATTTATTTCAGCAGGTCAGGAAGCCGGAATTTCAAGTTCGCCTTAGGTGGCAGGATGATACCGTGGCAATATGGGATAACCGCATCACGCAGCATTATGCGGTTTGTGATTACTTGCCCCACCGCCGTCACATGCAGCGCGTCACGGTCAATCATGACAAGCGAGTGTTGGAAAAGCGCTGAGACATTGACCCCATTTGCCCCCTAGACAGACATAGAGACTGACAATGAGTCCCGAGCGCCACACAGAAAAGCAAAACAATATGCGCCAAGTGGCGATGACGTCGCTAGCCGGCACCAGTATCGAGTGGTATGACTTTTTTCTTTACGGTACGGCAGCGGCGGTCATCTTTCCTAAGGCGTTTTTTCCGCAAGATTTGCCGCCCATGGTGCTACTGATTATTTCTTTCAGCACGTTTGCAGTGGGGTTCATTGCCCGCCCGTTGGGTGGCGTGGTGTTCGGACACTTCGGTGACCAAGTGGGCCGCAAACGAACCCTGGTGATTGCGCTTATGATCATGGGTGTCGCGACCACGCTCATCGGCCTGCTGCCCACATACCAGTCCATTGGTATTGCCGCACCGCTGGGTCTGGTTTTTCTTCGCTTCATACAGGGCCTCGCGATTGGTGGGCAGTGGGGTGGGGCCATGCTACTGGTCACCGAGAGCGCTCCCGACCACCAACGCGGATGGTATGGCGCCTATGCGCAAGCGGGTGCTGCCGTAGGCGTGATTCTGGCCAATCTAGCTTTCCTCTCGGTCAGCGCCTCCATGAGCGACGCGGCCTTTATGGACTGGGGATGGCGGTTACCCTTTATTGCCAGCGTGGTCCTTATCGGTATCTCCCTCTATGTGCAGCTCCGTATGGAAGATACGGAGGCGTTTAAAGCCTTGCAGGCAGCGCAGCAGGCAAGCACGGGATCGCGCGCGGAGGTGCCCCGCTCACCGGTGCTCGAAGCGATCCGTCGCTACCCCCGGCGGATTATGTTGGCGGCCGGTGCTTTTCTCTCAGTGCAGGTCACCTTTTACATTTTGATTGCTTTTGTGATCGCCTACGGATTGAACTCACCGTCTGTCGATCTGACGCGTGATGAGATGTTGATGTCAGTGCTCATTGCTGCCGGAGTGATGGTGCCGGCTGTGTTTTATTTTTCCGGTCTCTCCGACCGCTTAGGACGCAAGCAGGTTTATCGTTGGGGCGCCATTTTGACCGGGGCCTGGGGCTTCGCCCTGTTTCCGCTAATCGATACCGGGAGTCCGGCCTTGATCACGCTGGCGGTGACCATGGGGATGGTCTTTCTAAGCATGCAATATGGCCCGCAAGCCGCTTATTTTACTGAGCTTTTTTCAACAGAGGTGCGCTATTCCGGCGCTTCACTGGGGTACCAGATCGGCGCAATTCTTGGCGGTGCGTTAGCGCCCACCATCGCCGTGTTGCTGTGGAAAGAGCTCGGCATTGCTTACGTCTCGGTTTACATTTTGGTTGCGGCGGGACTCACGCTGTGGTCCTTGTCTCAACTGGAGGAGACAGGGGGGAGGGCGCTGTAGCGCGCGCGCCTTAAAGGGGGAGGCGCGCCTCCAACCGCGGTTACCGATGAAGTGGCTGAGCCGGCAGCAAGCCGAGCTCGCGTAGCCGCGGCACCTCGATGGCCGGGCAGCGGTCGACCACCAGATTGATCCCGGCCGCCAAAGCGGCTTCCTCTGCTGGCAAATGTGTCACCCCTAATTGCGTCCACATTGCGGGGATCTTTAGTGCAATCAATGCTTCCGAGATGTCGGGCAAAAACTGGCTGTCGCGAAAGATGTCCGCCATATCGATGGTACCTGGGATCTCGGCAAGCGATGCATAAACCGGCAGGCCGAGTAGCGTTTGTCCGGCCAGCGCCGGGTTGACGGGAACGACCTCGAACCCTTCTTCCAGCAAAAAGCGCATGACGCTATGGCTTGGCCGATCGGGCTTGGGGCTGGCACCCACCAACGCGATGCGTGCCACGCTGCTGAGCAGCGCGACTAACGACTCGTCGGATTCCACTCTCATGGGTTGCTTATTGCCACTCTGGTTCGCGTTTGTCCAAAAAGGCCCCGATGCCCTCTTTTGCATCACCCTCTGAGATCAGGTTGTCCAGCATGACCTGATTGGCCAGCTGGAACGCTTCATCAAGAGGCATCTCTACCTGTTGATAAAAGGCCGACTTGCCCCGCGCAACACTTTCCGGTGAGCGTGAGGCAATTTGCAAGGCCAGATCCCGAGTGGCTTGTTCCAGCTCGCTTGCGGGCACAACCCGATTGATCAGGCCGAAGCGCTCCGCGGCAGCAGCATCATATTGCTGGCCCGTGAGAGCCATCTCGAGCGCGTGTTTCCGCGACACGTTGCGGCCAATGCCAACAAGAGGGGTAGTGCAGAACACCCCGATGTTCACGCCAGGGGTGCAGAAGGTGGCCTGCTCCGATGCGATCGCGAGATCGCAGGTTGAAACCAGCTGACAACCTGCGGCACTGGCAATGCCCTGAACACAGGCAATTACTGGCTTGGGGGCATGCATGATAGCGGTCATCAGGGCCGCGCAGGCCTCTACTAACGACCGCACACGCGCCTGTCTAGTGGCGTCGTCTTCTTCCGAGCGACGCTGTATTTCGGTCAGATCGTGCCCGGCGCTGAAGGCGGGCCCGCTGCTGCGAATCACCATGACCCGAGTGGCGGGGTCGTCATTGCCTGTCTCGATTGCACTCGACAATGCGGCGATCATTTCGCTCGAGAGAGGGTTTCGCCTCTCAGGGCGGTTCAGGGTCAGCCAGAGAATGGCGTCGTCCTTCTGGTGAGTCACAAATCGTTCGGTCATGTGCTGATCTCTTCGGTAAGGCGGGTGCTTTAGGCTACTGCGCACGGAGACGATGTCGAGCCGGGCGCAGTCACCAGATTATCATGGCGCGGGCAACGATTTCCCTATCGGCCCCGCTTGACCATTATCAGGGCCTGAACGGCCCACGGTGCGGGTAGGGCGGTGACCTGTGGCATTGAAAAAACGTTAGCGCTGTCGCACTCTCGCAACCAACAGTAATAACAAGTTAACAAGGATGCGCTATGAACATGCGGGGGTTTTATACCTTGGCTGCCTTGTTGTGGTGTGCGGCAGGCAGCGCAGTAGAATTTGAAGATTACGACTACAACCGCTTTTCTCAGGAAGTGACTGAGTGTGACCGACTCGCCTCTCACGGACGCGATCCGGGTCATGTCGCGCCGGCTGTGAGCAGCAGTGGCATGGACAAAGCTGCTGCCATAGCGGCCTGTCATGAGGCGCTGCTCAGGGATCCCGACAACCCGCGGCTCAATTACCAATTAGGTCGAGCCTATGGCTACTCAGGCCGCGGTGAGGAAGCGATGCCTTATCGGTTAAGGGCGCTTGAAGCGGACTATCCGCAGTCCTTGTTCGTGATCGGCTATCTTTATTCTGTTGGCCGAACCATAGAGCCTGATATCTGCAAAACCTACGATCTGTGGCAGCGGGCGGCGCGTTACCGAAGGTTAGCCGCGCTGGTGGCGCTCCCCAGACAGAGTCTCCGTGGGGATTTTGCGACGTGTGGATCCGCCTTGACTCCCAGTGCGATGCGCGCCTATTTGAACGAGGCAAAAGTTCTGTCGAACGACTACTACGTGGGCATGTTGGTGGATGATTTGCTGGAGGCGGTCGATGCCGAAACTCCCGCGCCATGATGACCTGGGTTGATTGTGATGACGTAAGCGAAGCCTGCGGAGGCGAAGTCTCATGAATAGCGCTTGGCATTGGGTGAGCATTGGCACGTCAGACCTTGAGGCAGCACTGGACTTTTGGTCGGGCAAGCTAGGTTTTGAAGAGATCGCGATTGCCGAGGGCGATGACCCGGGTCTGAGGGCGCACTGGCGTCTGCCTGATCGGCGGGTGGAGAGGCAGGCTATGGTTCGAGCGCCCGGTGCGGCCTTTGGCGGAATCCATTTGGTCGAGTGGGGTGGCGCTACCGAGTCGGTGCGGGCTGATGCCGCTGTCTTTGATCTCTGCCCTAAAAACCTTGATATCTACGTCGATGATTTACCCAGGCGGATGGGTGAATTGACCAAACAAGGGGTGTTATTCCGGAACGAACAATACAGTGAGGCGGTGTCGCCCGACGGGGTGCACTTTCGCGAAATCCATCTCGCGGGACACGACGATATCAATCTCGTATTACTGCAAATTTTGGGCAGCGAGACCCCGTTCCCTGCGACAGGTTTTTATGGCGTCGGCCCGCTTGTTTGTATTGTGCGGGATCCCGCGCCAGAGAAGCGTTTCTGTCAGGAAGTGCTGGGGCTTACGTTGTCTCACGACAACATTTTGGCCGGGCGAGAGATCGAGAAAATGATCGGATTGCCCCCAGGCTGCGCGCTGGAGGTGAGCATCTGGGCTCAGGCAGGGCAGCCGCTGGGCGAGGTCGAGCTGGTGACTTATCAGGGGACTGACGGAGCAGATCGGTATCCTCGAGCCCGCCCCGGTAGCCGCGGCGTAACGCACCTCAACTGGTGGGTGGGTGATATTGAGACATTCTCGTCACACCTCTCAGCTCATGGTGTGAAATACAGTTCGTCGCATATTAGCGGTCGCTTGATTCAGACCCGCGCGACCCGAACATTCCGGTCACCTGCGGGCTTGCAAATAGAGGTGCATACCGCGGTCTAGCCTCCCCCTGACGCTGGGCGCAAGCGTCAAGAATTCGACACAATGTGGCAGCACTCAGGAAGCCGACATAATACCCCTCGTGGAGTAGCGCGAGCGATTTCAATTGCGCCAATCAGCGAGTAGCATCAGCCCCAGTTTGAGCATCCGGGAGCGTCCTTTTATGGCGGAACAACACGCCCTTTATATCAACGGAGAATGGGTCAACACCGACGCCTCCGTAACCAATATTAATCCTTCGGATACCCGTGAGGTGATCGGTGAGTATGCTCAAGCAACGCCCGAGCTCGTTGACTCGGCGCTTGATGCGGCGGTGCGCGCCGTGAGTGAGTGGGGGCAATCGCCCCTGGAGACGCGGTATCAGGTGCTCATGGCGATTGGTAACGAACTCATCGAGCGCAGTGCCGAGCTAGGTGAGTTGCTCGCGCGCGAGGAGGGTAAGGCCCGTGCTGAGGGGGTAGGAGAGGTCTTTCGGTCCGGCCAATTTTTTCACTACTTTGCTGCAGAGGTGCATCGTCAGATTGACGATCGCGCCGATTCAGTGCGCCCGGGGATCGAAATTGAGACCCGGCGCGAGCCCGTGGGAGTCGTTGCGATCATTAGCCCCTGGAATTTTCCCATGGCGACGGCGGTCTGGAAGATTGCGCCAGCGCTGGCCTTCGGAAATGCAGTGATCTTTAAGCCTGCCAATCTGGTACCTGCCAGCGCCTGGGCGCTGACCGAAATTATTGCCCGGCAAAATCTGCCCAAAGGCACCTTTAATCTGGTGATGGGGAGTGGTGGTGCAGTCGGTGACCAGATTATTCATAGCGACCGGATTGACGCGGTGTCGTTTACCGGATCCCTTCCCGTGGGTAAACAAGTTGCGGCGGCGACCGCAGCGAACCTGGTGAAGTGCCAGCTGGAAATGGGCTCCAAGAATGCTCTGATCGTCGCGGCTGACGCGGACCTAGACGTGGCGGTGAATGCGGCCTTCATGGGGGCCTATAGTGGCACCGGACAAAAATGCACCGCGTCTTCCCGTTTGATTGTGGAAGATAGCGTGCATGATGCGTTCGTAGACAAACTCCGCGCCAAGCTCGAGAGCGTGAAAGTGGGTCATGCTCTGGAAGAGGGTGTGGACATGGGGCCCGTGGCGTCCCAGGTGCAGCTAGATGAAAACCTCGCCTGGATTGACCGAGGCGTCGAAGAAGGCGCTAAGTTGCTGTGCGGTGGAGAGGCTCTGGAGAGGAGCGCGCCAGGGTACTACATGGCCCCGGCCTTATTCGTAGACTCTGACAACAGCATGGCCATTAATCGCGAGGAGCTATTTGCGCCGATTGCCTGTGTGATTCGGGCGAAGGATTACGAGCACGCGTTACAGATCCTTAACGATACCAACTTTGGCTTAACCGCCGGCATCGTGACGCAATCATTGGCTACCGCGACGGATTTTAAAAAGCGCGCTGTCGCCGGCTGCGTGATGATCAATCTGCCGACGGCCGGCACCGACTACCATGTGCCGTTTGGTGGGCGGAAGGACTCCAGCTTTGGCCCACGTGAACAGGGGCAATATGCGCGCGAGTTCTACACCACGGTCAAGACAACGTATCTACAGGCCTGACGGCGGGAGTCAGCGGTGAACCCAAGTTGGACAGTTATTGATGGCCTACAGTATTCGGCTTGGTCCCGCGAGATCTTTGAGCAAATGCGCGACGGTGGGCTCAATGCAGTGCATGTCACTCTGGCTTATCACGAGAACACCCGAGAGACGCTGACGCGTTTTGGGGAATGGAATCAGCGGTTTGAGGCTTACCCGGATTTGATCCGACCGGTTTATCAGCCAACTGATATTGACCTGGCGAAAAAAGAAGGCCGCATCGGCATTATCTTCGGAGCGCAAAACTGTTCACCGATTGAAGATGAAATTAGATTGGTAGAGGTAATGCGTCGGTTGGGTCTGATGATCATGCAGTTGACCTATAACAATCAGAGCCTGCTCGCCTGTGGATGCTATGAGGAACACGACAGCGGTCTGACCCGATTCGGGCAACAGGTCGTTCGCGAGATGAACCGGGTGGGCATGGTGATCGACATGTCACATAGTGCGGAGCGCTCCACCCTTGAGGCGATTGAGTACTCCGAGCAGCCGGTCATTATTTCACACGCCAACCCCAGTCATTTTCATCCGGCACTGCGTAATAAATCCGACAAAGTGCTGGATGCGATTGCTGCCAATGAGGGATTGCTCGGCTTTTCGCTGTATCCATTTCACTTGAAGGATGGTCCGCAGTGCACCCTGGAAGGGTTTGCTGACATGGTGGCTTGGACGGCAGACCGGATGGGGATTGAGCGTATCGGATTCGGCTCAGATCTGTGTCAGGCGCAGCCCCAATCGGTGCTGGAATGGATGCGCACGGGTCGATGGTCCAAAGTGATGGATTATGGCGAGGGGTCCTCCAGCAATGCGGGGTGGCCTGATCCCCTCAATTGGTTTGCTGATAATCGCGATTTCCCCGGCATTGTTGCCGCCCTGCGGGAGAAAGGTTTTTCGGATGAGGAGCTGGGTTTGATTATGGGGGGTAACTGGGTGGATGTCTTGACCCGGGTTGCGCAGCCCGTCGCTGAATCTTTGCCAAGTAGTCCCGAGCCGTGACTGGCCACCCCACGCCTTATTCGGATTCCTTGCTGTCGCTGCGTCCTCCCGCGACCGTCATGGATCTTGAGCGGCTGGGGTCCTTTTCACCTACCCGACTGAGTTTTTCACGACGCTTGACCCGCCTGATGCGTGATCAGGCGTGGCACGTTCATTGCGTTCAATTCGACCTGAATGATCAGGGCTATGGAGCTGCGATTTATCGGCTTCGGACTCCGACCGGGCGCTATCACGTTGTGGTGTTCTCACAGTTCCTCGAGGATGCGCGGCGCTCCGACCGAGTCATCGCTGACGCTTGGGATCTCACTTTCGGATTGGTAGAGGGTGAGGTTGATCCAGCGCTGATGGAGGCGCTGGCAGCGAATGTGCCACTGCAGGAGGCAGGCCGACAGCATCCCCGTCTATTGGTGATTTCGCGTGCGAACAAAAGCCAGAGAAATTTTGAGGCATTTGTGTCGGCTTTAGCGACCGGTCAGCAGCCTGATATGACTTATCTGAAGGAGGCGGGTTACCTGTATCGCACCACAGCGGTTTATGGAAACGGTAAGTTCGGTATCGCCGATTATGATCGGTTGAAGCAAAGTCCGGATTTTTATCAACCGTTCTCGGCGCAGATGGCTGCGGTGTATGTGCTGCGGGAGTTCTCGGCGCAGCAGGTAGAGCATATTGCCGCGGCGCGCGGCGCGGAACGCAGTGTATTGCTGCATCCCGAGATACGCCGCTATCTGGGTATCGGTAACTCCACCGGCTTGGGTATGGCGCCGTTTCTCATTAATCATCCGCAGTTGATCAGCCAGTGGATTCTGGTTCGGGAGCGCGCGCTCGCCGAGGCCTGTGCACAGCGGCCTGACGATAGCAGTCGCGAGAGGATGTTGGCCTTGTGCCGGCGGGCGGCAGCCTACCTTACCGAGACCATTGTCGAGGATGAGCAGCAGGGGCTTCGAAACCGGCAGGCGCACGAAGAGCTGGTGGGGGTGATCGCGTGGCTTGAGCAGGTGCCTCTGGAGACATCGCTATGGCAGCAGTTGCTTGAGTGGACGCATACCCACTTATCGCTCGAGACTCAGGAGCTAGTGAACACCCTTTTGGTTGAACTCTACCCCGAGCAGGTTGACGCTCTGAACGATGGAATGGGTGCCGAGGAAAATCTCGATTTAACGCCCGACATGCCTTTGATACAGCTGAAGCAAATACTCGAGACACACTTTGATTGGGCCATCGAAGCGGATTACGACCGGGAGGATGCTCGCTTCTGGTTTTGGTACCAGTCAGCGGAGAAGGAAGAGCCCCGGTTGGGGGTTCGAGGCGAAGAGATTGGAGAAGAGAAAGAGCTCGCGTTGGCGATCGCACCCACCGCGCAGCGGGTTTATCAGGATCTAGGGAAGGTGCTTGAAAGACAGCCCCGAGCGCTGACTATCGACTTGCTCATGGATTATCCGGGGCATATGGCGGCGATCCGCCGCATTCAGACAATGGCGACCACGGTTTATGGCGAGATCCGCGCTAATTTGTGGCACCGCGAGATGAAGCCCATGCATTTGCTGCGCGCCAAGCTCTCGTTCTTGGGTGCGCATCGGTTTGACCCCCGCGGCGACCGATGGGTTCGGGTGACCTTCTTCCAGGGCGCGCCTACGCTCAAGGATTATGAAGACGCGTCCGCAGGCCCTTGGTTGTTCGATGACTGGAGCTTTCCGTTAGCGCCCCGTGCGCATTCAACGGAGCTGGTCGAATGAAGGTTTCGCTGAACGAATTGCAATCGGTATGCAGGAAGGCGTTCGTAGGGATGGGGTTCACGGCGGGCCATGCGGATGATGCCGCGGCAATGGTGGCGTGGATGCAGAGTTATGGGCTCGATGGGCTGAAGGCGCTGAGTGAAGGGTTAGAGTGCGTTGTGGCATCGGAGACCTCAGGTCGGCCTCAGGTCGTATACCAAGACGCGGATCTTGCCGTGATCGACGGCCAAAAAATGAGTGTGTTGTCTTCCGGTAATCTTGCTTTGGAG
>CALKEI010000194.1 GCA_938085095.1 uncultured Luminiphilus sp.
ACTCTGGTCCTTGCTCTAGCCGCGCTCTGGAGTTGGAATGGGGACATGGGAACCAGCACTCTCAAGCGAGGTACGGGCTTGCTAATGTTATCGCTCTATATTGCTTATTACGGCTGGCTCTTCATAACACCCTGACCCCAATCTTGATATCTCTGACCATGGCCAATCAACCCGATCAGTTTTTTATCGACTCTGCCCTGAGAACCATTGCGCTGGAAAGTAGCGCGATCTCAGCACTGGGCAGTAGTTTAGACGCCTCATTCGCAACCGCCTGCCATCGCATCCTCGAGACAGCCGGGCGAGTGGTCGTCACGGGTATGGGCAAGAGCGGGCACATCGCCGGCAAAATTGCGGCCACCCTCGCCAGCACAGGCACACCCGCCTTTTTTGTTCACCCGGGCGAGGCCTCACACGGCGACATGGGTATGATTACGCAGAGTGACTGTGTCATCGCCCTGTCGAACAGCGGCGGTACCTTTGAGATTTTGACCCTGTTACCCCTGATCAAGCGACTGAATATTCCACTGATCAGCATCACCGGAGATGGCAGCTCTGAGCTCGCCCGGGCATCGGATGTACACTTGCTGGCGTCGATAGAAACCGAAGCCTGTCCGCTCAACCTGGCACCCACATCGAGCACGACTACCGCTTTGGTCATGGGCGATGCATTGGCTATTGCGACACTCGAGGCAAGGGGCTTCACCGCCGAGGAATTTGCTTTTTCGCACCCAGGGGGCGCTCTGGGCAAGCGACTGCTTCTCCGCGTCGCCGATGTGATGGTCCGCGGCAGTGAGATCCCCAGTGTCAGACCCACCGTCATGCTGGCTGACGCGCTCTATGAGATAACGGAAAAAGGCCTGGGTATGACTACCATTGCCTCCGAGGATGACCAGTTGCTCGGGGTCTTCACCGACGGCGACCTCAGGCGCGTGGTAGAGGAGCACACGGACTTTCGGGGCACGCCACTGTCCGCAGTCATGACTGCCGGCGCACGAAGCATAAACGAAGATCTGTTGGCAGCAGAAGCGATGAGCTTGATGGAGCGCAACCGGATCAGTTCACTCGTGGTTGTTGATGACGACAATAAAATTCTAGGGGTCGTCACGCTACTTGCACTGCTTAAGGCAGGCATTTCATGACCGGTCGCGCCGCACAGAAAGCCGAATCAGTGAAGCTGGTAGTACTGGATGTCGATGGTGTGATGACAGAGGGGACACTGCTCTACGGCGCTGACACAAATGTCGAGATAAAGTCTTTTAACATTAAGGATGGGCTGGGCATCAAGCTTTTACAGCGGTGTGGTATCGATGTGGCGATTATCACCGGCAGAACATCAGCCGCTGTTGAGCGACGGGCCACAGAGCTGGGCATTACCGAGCTGATTCAGGGACGTGAAGACAAAGGCAAAGCGCTCGAGGAACTCATTGCGAGACGAGCGCTGGACGCTTCATCGGTGGCTTATATGGGGGATGACCTGCCCGATCTCGGCGCCCTGCGCCTTGCCGGACTGGCAAGCTGCCCCATTGATGCCGTTGAAGCGGTCAAAAATGACGCCGACTGGATCGCTCCCCTAGCCGGCGGTTGCGGCGCAGTGCGGGCGCTGTGCGACTTCATCCTTCAGGCCCAAGGTCACCTGCCTGAACTCAACGACACCTTCCGATGAAAACCGTGATATTCACGCTGGGCATCGTCGCGCTAGGCATTGGGCTCTGGGGATCTTTTTCGCCTCCCTCCAGCCAGCCCAGCCGAACCGATGACACTGAAGCGGCGTTAATTGCGAGTTATCTTGTGGACGGAACGCGCACGCACTTTTCAGCTGACGGTTCAGCGTCGGATCTGCTGATTATTGGCACCGCGGCGAGGTGGCATAACAGCGATGAAACCGAGCTGAGCGACATTCGTTATCAGGCGCAGGCTGAAGACGGGACGGCCTGGGATATTGACGCGTCGGCAGGGATCTTCTTTGAAAATACCAATGAACTTGCGCTTAAAAACGGAGTCACAGTAATCGAGCGCAATGGAGAAGCTGCCATGACGACCGAAGCAATGCGGATTTATATGGATGAAAACCGAGCAGAGGGTCAGCATGAGGTGGTTATGACCGGCCGCGGCAGTCGCACAACAGGTTCGGCTTTTGAGCTGGATCTCAGCACAAATAGGGCAACGCTGATAGGCAATGTCAGTACCGAATATGAATAGACTCGTTTGCCCCTTTCAATGGGCGCTTGCCATGGTGCTGATCGGGATGGCTCCCTGGTCAGCCGCGCTGGACTCCGATCGGGATCAGCCTATCCAAATAGTCGCTGATATGGCCGTTCGCGACGAAACGGCAGGCGAAACGCGCTACGAGGGGAATGTCGTGCTGACTCAGGGATCGTTGCGGATTACCGCTGACACACTCTCGATACGCCACAACGCCGATGAGGCCGATATGATCGTTGCAACCGGTCAGCCAGCCACCCTCGTTCAGCAGCCGACGCCGGATCAGGCGCCCGTTGATGCCTCAGCCATGCGCATCGAATACACTCGCTCCCAAGATCTCGTTCGGTTGCTTGAGAAGGCGAGAATCGCTCAGAATGGATCTACCCTGTCTGGAAACCAAATTGACTACCTTGTCAGTGAGCGCACCGTCAGGGCTGCGGGCATGCCCGGGACGGCAGGGGAAAACCGAGTAGAGGTCGTCATTCCCCCTGAAAACCTGCGGAACACTCCCACAGATGGCTAGCACCCTTAGCGCACACCATTTGGCTAAAGCTTATGGTGGTCGTCCCGTTGTGCGGGATGTCTCGTTACAAGTCAGCGCGGGCGAAATCGTGGGCTTATTGGGCCCCAACGGGGCGGGTAAGACCACCTGCTTCTATATGATCGTAGGGCTTGTAGAAGCTGATGCCGGCGATATTCGTCTTGATGATCAATCGCTAATGAGCCTACCGATGCACCGCAGGGCTCGTGCAGGAATCGGTTATTTACCTCAGGAGGCTTCTGTCTTCAGACAACTCTCGGTAAGAGATAACCTGCTCGCTATATTGGAAACCCGTTCGGAACTGACACGCAAAGACCGCCACACCATGGCGGAGGCGCTACTCGGAGAATTCAACGTTGGCCATTTGGCCGATTCACTGGGGCAAGCGTTATCCGGTGGAGAGCGCAGACGCGTCGAAATCGCCCGGGCGCTGGCGACCGAACCCACGGTAATCCTGCTCGATGAACCCTTCGCGGGTGTCGACCCCATCTCTATTTCAGATATCAAGGACATCATTACGCAACTCAAAGCGCGCGATATTGGCGTCCTGATTACCGATCATAACGTTCGGGAAACACTCGATATCTGTGAGCGCGCCTACATCGTCGGTGAAGGGCATGTCATTGCGTCAGGAACGCCCTCAGAAGTGCTCGCCAATGAAAAAGTGCGGAGCACCTATCTGGGCGAGCACTTTTCTCTCTGATCCACTCTCGCTAAGGCATTACCAGTCCTGCGGCAGACCCGCGACCCTCATCACCCCGGGACTTTCGGCGGCCACCTCGCCCCAGCAAGCAATTTCCTTGCCAATTGATTTGCATCGCTACGGTGGGGCGATAAACTGACCGTTCATTGAGGCAATATCGGTAGTATGAAACAGGCGCTTCAGCTCAGACTCGGGCAGCAGCTCGCCCTCACACCTCAACTGCAGCAGGCCATTAAATTGCTGCAGATGAGTACTGTCGATCTGCAACAGGTCATCGAGGAAACGCTGGAATCCAATGCGCTCCTTGAGCGTGAAAACGAGCAAACCGATCAGGAGGGACTCGATTTTTCCGAGGCCACTCCACCAGAGAATGATCCCGAAGACCTCGCCGTCGATATCGTATGGGACGCAGCACAGCCCTCCACCGCACCCTCGAGTGCCAGCGCAATGTCGGAGACAGATTTCTCGGAGCAGGATTCGGAAGAGGAGTCACTGCGGGATCACTTGCTATGGCAACTGAACCTCACGCGATTTTCCGACACGGACCGTGTCATCGCCATCGCTCTGATCGACGCGATCGACGCCGATGGTCGACTGACCCAGACTCCAGAAGATGTTCATGCCGATATCGCCTCTGATGAGATCGATCTCGACGAAGTTGTGGCGGTATTACATAGACTCCAGCATTTTGAACCCTCGGGCCTCTTTGCGATCGACCTGCGCGAATGCCTGCTGATCCAGCTTAGGCAATTGCCACCCGAAACACCTTACCGCGATCTAGCGGGCGCGCTGGTGAGCCGACACCTCGCTCAGCTGCCGACAGCCCCGCCTCGCCAACTCGCGAGAAAGCTCCGCACCAATGAGTCGGCCCTGGAAGGCGCCATACAACTTATTCGCACCCTTGACCCGACACCGGGGTCTGCCATTGGCGCCGAGCAAACGGAATACGTCACGCCAGACGTATTCGTCCGGCAACAGGACGGCCGCTGGCAGGTTGAACTCAACCCCGAGGTGGCACCCCGACTCCGCGTCAACGATCATTACGTTGCCATGCTCAACGACGGCTCAGCTACTGATCGAGGCTACGTCAAGGAGCAGTTACAAGAAGCGCGCTGGTTTATGAAAAGTTTGCACAGCCGCAATGAAACGCTTCTAAAAGTGGCCAGTAAAATCGTGGAGCATCAAAAATCGTTTTTAGATGTTGGTGAGATTGGAATGAAGCCGCTGGTTCTGGCGGATATCGCGAGCGCCGTTGATTTACATGAGTCGACCATATCGCGAGCGACAACCCGGAAATACATGCATACCCCCAGAGGAACCTTTGAACTCAAGTATTTTTTCTCGAGCCGAGTAGCCGGGGAGGAAGGCGATAATGTCGCTTCGACCGCCATCAAAGCAGCCATCCGGCTACTGGTGGCAGAGGAGGATACTCGCAAACCGCTCAGCGACGCCAAGTTATGCGCCCTATTGAAGGAGCAAGGAATGCCGGTGGCACGCAGAACCATCGCAAAGTATCGCGAACAGCTATCCATTTCCCCCTCAAATGAACGCAAACGTCTAAACTGACGCTACAGGCCATCGACAAAGGAGTGCGATATGAACTTGACTATTAGCGGACATCATATGGATGTGACCCCCGCCATTCGGCACCATGTCGAAGAAAAACTCTTACCAATCCAGCGCCATGGCGACCACATCACTCGGCTTGAGGTCACCCTGATCGTTGAAAAACATTTGCATAAGGCCGAGGCCAACCTTCATGTCGCCGGCGCTGACCTCTTTGCGTCGTCTGAATCAGACGATATGTATGTTGCAATAGAGGCTCTGGCGGACAAACTTGACCGGCAGGTCATCAAGCACAAGGAAAAACACCGGGGCCACTGATCGATGTCTGATCGCACAGAATTAGGCCTCCACCATTTTCAGGTGCTATGTGGAGAAGCGCTGCTCAGCAAAAAGCGCATTTTTGAGCGGGCTGCGGAGGTGATGAGTAAAGCACTGGATTTACAGAGCGAACCGATTTATCGGGCACTACTCGCACGTGAAAAACTGGGTAGTACCGCTATTGGTGAGGGCGTTGCGATCCCACATTGTCGCATCAATGAGTTGAGCGAGGCGGCAGGGTGTCTGGTCAGCCTGCGAGAGCCCATTGACTACGGCTCCACCGACGGCAGCGAAGTGGATATTATTTTTGTACTGCTCGTGCCCGAAGAGGCTACTCAGGATCACCTCAATTTGCTGGCGGGACTTGCCCGCGCCTTTGCGGAAAGCGAGACTCGCGCCAAAGTCCGCAACGCAAGCAGTGCAGAACAACTAAGAGACCTTTTTCTCGTAGGCGCCGCACCGTGACACCGCGGCTGATTATCATTAGTGGCAGTTCAGGCGCGGGAAAAAGCAGCGCACTTCGATTATTGGAAGACGAAGGCTACTACTGCGTGGACAACCTGCCACCACGACTGCTGCCATCGTTCTCTGAAGAGGTGCTCGAACATCCAGAATATGAGCGGTTCCGTGGTGTAGCAGTGTGTATCGATGCACGCGCAATAAAGACAGGGACTGAGGACGACCTGGGTACTTTGACGCAAGCATTAGCACTACCAGACAGATTGATTGTTTTTCTTGATGCCCAGCCTCATGTGCTCCTGAAACGCTTCAGCGAGACCCGACGCAGGCATCCCCTCGCCGGAACAGATAATTCACTGCCCGAAGCGATTTCGCGAGAGCGGAAACATCTAGAGTTCATTGCAGCAAGCGCCGATCTTCTCGTCGATACCTCCGATCTCACACCTCGCGCACTTCGGGACATGATCATCAGCAGACTCGTGGAGCAGCGAGATGGCCTGTCGGTCCTCTTTGAATCCTTTGCCTATAAGCGCGGCGTCCCCACTGACGCCGACTTTGTTTTTGATGCTCGTGCACTACCTAATCCTTATTGGCAAGATGATCTCCGCACGTTAACCGGACAGGACGAGGCCGTCATACAGTTCCTAGAAAATGAGCCACGCTGCCTTACTTTTTATGAGACGCTCAACGCGTTTGTGAAGGCGGTGCTAGCTGATTTTGATCAGACAGATCGGAGTTACATGACGGTTGCTATCGGTTGCACTGGCGGACAGCACCGTTCAGTTTATTTAGTTGAAAAACTGCACGGCGATCTGATTTCTCATTTTCCTGCGGCACAAATCCGACACCGTGATTTGCCCGGCATTAACTTGCCATGACTCGCAGTGTCCTCACCATCTTGAACCCGCTGGGCCTGCACGCTCGACCCGCTGCCAAATTAGTGGATTGTGCAGCCCGGTATACCAGTGATATCCGGTTCAGCTATGGCGATCAAGAGATCGATGCAAAAAGCATTATGTCGGTGCTAATGCTGGCAGCCCCTTGTGGTGCAGAGCTAGCGGTAACGATTGAGGGCGCCGACGAACAAGCGGCTTTGCAGGCGCTGCAAACGCTGTTTGCCGAGGGATTTGGCGAGCTGGAATAAGTCACAAAGGCATTTTCGCGGGTAGACCTTCCTGGGTGGTAACGGATAATGGTGATCTCTAAGGAGATGCTGCCGTGAACTCACCCGCCAATTTTCCCACCAAGACCGAGCGTCTTGACATTGCCCTGCGCTCTAGGACGCTGGGCGATGTAGCGGGCATTTTGGCCGAGATGTCACCTGGTGATGTCGCCTACCTGATCAGTTCATCCCCACCCGATTACCGAGCTGTGCTGCTCGGGCTACTCGAGCCAGAGCAGGAGGCTCTGGTCGTCAATGAACTGCCGGACGACTTGCGAAGCGCTGCACTGGTCGACAGGGAACCTGAGGCGCTCGCAGAAATTGTTGAACAGTTGGATGACGATGACGTCGCCGACATTCTGCACGAGCTGCCGGATGAGGTCACCGGGCAGGTTCTGGCGATCATGGATGAACAGTATCGTCAGCGTCTGCAGAAGGTATTGAGCTTTTCGGATGATGTGGCAGGTGGCCTTATGAGCACTGACACCATCACTATCCGGGCTGACCTGACATTAGATGTGGTGCTGCGCTACCTGCGCAGGCATGCAGAGATTCCTCCTAATACCGACAATCTGATCGTGGTAAATCGTAATGATCGGTTTGTTGGACTACTTGCGATCGCTACGGTGCTCGTCTCAGACCCCGCGGTCTCAGTTCGGGAAATGATGATTACCGATCAGGAAGCCATCAATGCCGACACCCCGGCCACAGAGGTAGCGCACCGTTTTGAAAGGAACGACTGGATTTCAGCGCCGGTTGTAGACGATGCCGGCAAGCTGCTGGGACGAATTACCATCGATGATGTCGTCGACGTCATTAGGGAGGAGGCTGATCACTCGCTCACCTCACTAGCCGGTCTCGCCGAGGAGGACACCTTTGCTCCCGTTTGGCAGTCTGCGCCACGACGGGCTATCTGGCTGGGGGTAAATTTAGCCACCGCCTTATTGGCGTCCTCTGTGATCAATGTTTTTCAGGACACGATCGAAAAGGTGGTCGCGCTGGCAGTGCTGATGCCAATCGTCGCCTCAATGGGTGGTATTGCGGGCACGCAAAGCCTGACCATACTCATTCGTGCGATGGCAATGGGCCAGATCAATGACCGTAATCAGCTGTGGCTGATCGGTCGTGAATCAATGGTAGGGCTTATCAACGGCCTGCTCTGGGCGTTGGTCATTGCCGTGACAGCGTCGGTCTGGTTTGGTGATCCGATACTCGGCGTTATTATTGCCTGCGCCATGTTCATTAACCTTGTCACCGCTGGCTTAACCGGCGCAGGATTACCGATCTTGCTGCGCAAGCTAAAAGTCGACCCCGCGCTGGCAGGAGGTGTTCTGGTGACCACAGTGACCGATGTCATGGGATTTCTCGCTTTCCTCGGTCTTGCGACCCTCTTTTACGGTTAAGGGGTCAAACAACCTGTGGACGACACCGACATCAATGAGACGGATGAGACGCGACCCAGCAAGAGTGAGCGCAAGCGCCAAATGCATGCCCTGCAAGCAATGGGCGAGCGGCTGGTGTCGTTGCCGAGAGCCGAATTAGACCGCATTACCATCCCTGATGAACGCCTTAAAGACGCGGTTGAAGCCGCTCGAAACATTACGGCAAGGGGGGGCTTGAAACGACAACTCCAATTTATTGGGAAGCTGATGCGATCTGTCGACATTGAGCCTATCGCCGTGGGGCTGGAGATGCTCGATCAGCAACACGCTGTTAGAAAAGCCGACTTTCATCGGATAGAGATGGCCCGAGACCGGTTGCGTGATGAAGGGGATGACGCGCTGGGCGATATCCTCGCTATCTGGCCACAAGCTGAGGTTTCACTTCTCAGACAGTGGATTCGACAACTTCCCAAAGAAGCGGCGCGGGGTCACGAAAAAGCCCACACCAGAAAACTGTTCCGCTATTTGTCGGAGCTTGACGGCGCTGCCTCGGCGGACTCCTGAACCTCAACCTCGGGCAAGCGCGAGTTGGCATCGAACACGCGCTCAAATACAACCTGAGGATTATCGAGGTCGCCACTAACTGCATACACGCCACTCGAGAGCTGATTCACCTGAGCCTCGAATACTTTGCTCGCTAAATAAGTCGCTGCGGCAACGGGCAAGCCTCCAGCCAGCGCAGCAACCCACGGGATATTCTCAACCAGTGGCAGAGTTACGACCAGTTCTCCGCTCAGCGTCTCAGTGATCAGATCGATATCGCTGCTAAAGGTAAAGTACCCGCCAGATCCCTCGATGGAGAAAGCCGGGATGCGCAGATCACCGCTGGCAAAATCAAAGCGCCCCGCTGCGCGATCAAATGTCACTCCGGCATCAAACAGCTGGGTCATGTTGGCGCGACGAAACAATCCGGAAAGGTTCAGCAAACTCAGCAGTCGCAGCGCCCCTGTCGCCTCCGCGTTTGCCGTGACAAACGATCCTGATTGCATCTCCAGATCCATCCCGCCCGTGACGGAGGTCAGCTCAAAAGCTGCCGGGCTGCCAGGCCACTGCCACTCAGCCCGCAATGTACCGCTGCGCGTCTCGACAAGCGGTGCCACGCCCACCAACTTGAGCGATTCCGCTATGTCATTGAGCTCAGCGGCGAGCAGCAGTGTTGTTGACTCATCCTCGCCTGCTGACCGCCACGCGATACGCGTGCTGGGCAGCCACTGAATGCCTAAAAAGTTGCCCGCAACATCGCGAAACTGCCACCCCTCGGTGTCCACATAATCAATGACCAGCGCAAGATCGCCGAGACCGGTTTCACCGCGGTGGACGGCTTTTACCGACACAGGCAAAGCCCGCATCCAGCTACCCACGTTTCCCTCGGGGTCTGGTGCAGGCCTCCCGGCCAACTGCTCGCCGACCTGCGGCAAGCCCTGCAGATCTAGGTAGTCGATCGTCAATTGCCGCTCAAGCGAAGCTTCCAGGCCCGCTGCAGACGCTGATATCGGATCACTTCTGCGTTGCTGGTAATCACCTCGCACCCAAGGCATCTCAATTTGCACGTCAATGAGGTCGCCCTCGATGTCGAGGTTCAAGTCTAAAGACCCCAATTCTTCGCCGCGCCACAGCACTCGCCCAATGCGCAGCGCCTCCACTCGAACAGCGGACACCGGATTTGTATTATTCACTGGTAGCCCAATCAAACTATCCTGCCACTCGGCTGGATCCAGAGAAGGCAAATACCCAGTGATCCGCAGACCTGGATCGGGCGCAAGTAGAGGCCAGTTGATCGACCGTGTCCTCGGCGTCACATCGATGACCGCTGCAGCGGCTCCTAGTCGAGGCAGATCTGCAACGGCGGAGAAACGCCCAAACCAGAAAACCTCCCAGGCCGCCCATTCCCGGTCGCGCCATCTCACCTCAAGAGGCGCTCTGGTCTCGGCGGGCTTACCCCATGGCCGGGGCAAATCGACAGCGATGCCCTGTAGATCGGTTTCGATATCAACCGTGACACCAGCAGCCACAGTCACATTGACCGTAACCGGCGTTGCTCCTTGAGCTGGAATCGAATAGCTCACGCCTTGCCAGGACAGTAGATCCGACACAGACGCCTCAAAATCCAATCGTGCAGAAAGGAGTGTATTCGGGGCAGTCGCGAGATGAGGGCCCATTTCAACTGCCAGGCGTCGACCAAACACTGATGCTGCAAGTCCGGGGCTCTCGAAACCGGTTTGCGTACGATAATTCAGGCGCCCCGTCACCTGTTCCGCTTGCAGATCGAGTAGCGTCGATCCCATTCGGGCTTCAGTCAGATCTACCTCGACATTAACGTCGAGTGAGTCGATCACATTTTTGAGATCGAAACTCAAACTTAGGCGTGTATCGGCCATGTCCTCGCCGTGAATACTCAAATCACGCATGACCGGTGCGGCCATCGAAAGCGCGGGAAGACGCCGCAAAGCCTGCAGCAACTCTCCTGGTCTGCTACTTGTGCGCGACCGCATAGTGAACAAGACTGCGTCCGCATCAATGTGTAGCGCCACGCCGGTCGCATTCATGGACAGCCCCGCGACGTTGCCCGTAGGCGACCAGATATCGATGCGTCTATCATTCAGTCTGAGCTGACTGGCGACTTGTGAGGCGGTCGGCCAACCTTGTTGGTAGTTCAACGACACCCCAGAGACATTCGCTGCCAACTGCATGGTCTGACCGGGGTCACCATATGGCTTGAAACCTCCACGCCAGAGAAACACGCCCTCCTCAATGCGACCTTCGGTTAGCGCACCTTGTAACCATTGATACGCGGGCAGGGGCATGCGGAAGGGTACGTAAGCATCACGGATACTGACTGGAGCATCGATTACCGACGCCGCTAAGCGCATATCAATAGGCACGGAAGCCCGCTTTGAAAAAGGAATATCCATTTCAAATTGGACGGTCGCATCGTGCTCGTCTGCGCCGACTACAAACAATCCTCGCTCTAGGAACAGCGCATCTCGCTGCCAACGTCCTTCGAGCTTGCCCGTCACCTGAGCTAGCTGAATGGACTCTTCGTAAACCTTGGGCAGCACCAATTCAAAGTCCCGCGTCGCGATCCAGGCAATCGCCCCGCTCTCACTAGCCGACAATGAGGCATCAATCCCGACGAGGCCAGGCACCTTCTTAAATGGATCCGTGGTGGCATCCGTCACCTCCGCCTGCACTTCCCAGAGGGCGAGTGGATCACTCAACGACTCGAGCGTCAGCGCGAGCCTCTCTACCCGCCCTCTTGGCTTTAGCGTCCGCAATACGTTAGCGGCTCCGTCGGATAGCGCGCCGCTTCCAGCCAGCACTGCTGTCAGTGGCTGGACGTCAAAGCTATCTGTCAGAATCTTCCAGCCCTGGCCAAATCGAGCAATTTGCAGTCTCGGTGCAGCAAATGTCTGCTCTGTCGCCGAAAAAGATGCCCTGTCTATCCAAATTTGGGCCTGATCAAAAGTACCAAGGATGGCGGCGTCAAAATGCAGCTCATCGACACTGACTTTTGTGTCACCCGCTATGTCTATGTCTTCGAATACAGCACTCACCAGCGTTTTCGGTTTGCCTTGCTCTACCGAAAACCAGAAATCAGCCTGACCAAGCGCCGTTATCTGCAGTGGCAGTAACTGCGCCAGATAAGACGCACCTAGACCAGTCAAATTTCCATGCGCTTCACCGGAAAACTGACTCAACTCGAAAGGATTGCCGGTTCCCGAACCTTCAGCAGACAGCAGCCGGCCATCTTGAGAGTCCACCGAAATTCTGAGCATTCGGCGGCTGCGATCACGCACCAGATCCAGATCCACTCTCAGTGACTGAAGCGCCATCGATGATCCGTCTCGGTCAAACTCTGCCACGATATGGGCGTCGCGAACCTGAAGTCTTTCAAAGCTGCTCAGAAAATCTCGCACTCCCGCTGGAATCGCAGATGACTCTGCTCCAGAGAGACCGTTCCACTGAATGCGTGGCGCAATAAGCGTCAGCTCTTCAAATCGCGGCGCGCCACTGAGTAAACTCTGCCAGGGGTTTAACCGCAGGCTGGCCTCAGGTAGCTGAATCGCGACGCCTGCCTCCCCGTCGAGAATGGAGAAATCGAGCAGATCCAGCCGCGGAGAGAAGCCATCCATGGAACCGCTGATCTGGCCGATGCGAACGTCACCCGATACACGCTGTGAGAGTAGCTGTTCGATGTCCTGCTGCACGCGCGGCAGCGCGTTCATTAGCAAGCGACCACCGCTGACGTACACAGCGAGCGCGACCAGCGTCACGACCATCAGGGGCCAGACGGCTCGACCCAGCCTTCTGGGAATGGCCCTAACCATGACGCACCTGAATCCCGGCGCCTAACAACAGCTCACGCGTTTCGCAAAGTGGCATGCCGACGACAGCGCTGTAGCTGCCGCTGATGCAACGCACAAAGGCCCCGGCATATCCTTGAATCCCATAGCCACCGGCTTTGTCCCATGGCTCATCGGTAAGCAGATACTGATGAATCGCCGCATCTGACAGCTTGGTAAACGTCACGGAAGTAGAGCTCGTGAGGGTATGCACGTCACCCGCATACGCTAATGCCACGGCGGTATGAACCTTGTGAGTGGTGTCAGACAGGGTCTTCAATATATATTTTGCCTCCTGTACATCGCGAGGCTTACCCAATATCTGGTTGCCAATGGCCACGGCAGTATCGGCACCCAGACTGGCCGTGTTTTCCGTCGCGCAGGTTCTGGCTTTTTCGATCGCAAGCCGCGCAACATACTTTTCAGGCGTCTCGCCCTCAAAGGATGTCTCGTCAATATCAGGCGAAAAGGTGTCGAAGTCCTGCAGTAACAGGGACAGCAGCGCTCGCCGGCGGGGGCTCGACGATGCAAGCAGCACCCGCATCAATAGACCTCGTAATATCGTCTGGAATGACGGAGCGCGGAGCGGAGCGGTATCCAACACAGCATGGAGCACACGAGTCCAAATAACCCGCTCCATGATGAAGCGGGTAGATCGATGCCATTCCTGAGCCACTGCTCTACACCAGCACTAAGGATCAGCAGGACCAGCATCATCAGAGATTGCTGCAGTAGGTCAAACTGTCTGATACGTTGGTAATTGAGTAGCAATAACAGTGTGGCGAGCATCAGCCCCGGCGAAGACAGACCGAGTGGTGCACCCTCAATCAAGTCCTGCATGACACCTACCGTAAAGGCAGTGGCCACCCCGACCCTGTGTGGCAGCGCCAACACCCAGTAATAGAGCACCAACGTCGCGATGTCAGGTCGGATCATGCGCCAATCCATGGGCAGCGGCAGAAGCATCAGCAACAGCGCGCACCCTAGTGAGGCATAGATGACCCAAATCGCATTGGCTCGATTCATCGAGCGCCTGCGGTGGTCAGCTCTGGTGCCCGCTCCACCACCAGCACGTGGCGACCCCGATCCAAAGCAGAAGAGGGAGCTGCGCTGACCACAGCAAAGGCATCGCCCGGAGAGATGTCAACGTCTGTCACCCGGGCAACCGGATAGCCGTGGGGAAAACGACCGCCCAGGCCAGAGGTCACTAGCAAATCGCCGACTCGGATATCAGTGGTAGCCGCCAAGTGCCGGATGACGAGTCGGTCAATTGTCCCGCTACCCTCTGCTATCGCGCGCAGCCCGGATCGGTTTATCTGCACTGGCAGCGCATGAGCACTGTCGGTGATCAATACTGCCCGGCTATTATATTCTCCCGCCAGCGAAATCTGGCCGATCAATCCCTCCGCCCCCAACACGGGCTGCCCCGCTTGAACGCCGTCCGCAGCCCCCTTGTTCAGCATCACGACGTGTCGTGCTGGATCAGGTGACAATGACGTGATCTGTGCCGCGATCAACTCATCTTCGATCTCTCTAGCGGAATTCAACAGCGCTTTGTAACGCGCATTCTCAGCTAGCAAGGAAGCCAGCCGCTGAGATTGGCCTTTTAAGACGCGATTTTCCTGCTGCAACCGAAGCAAGTCATCTTGGAGGGCGCTCCTTGATCGAAATGACGCTGCCAAGCGATCCCATGCATCCAAGGGTGCGAGCACGATGTCACTGGCAAAAGCGGCCGCGTCGACTGCACCCCGCTGAAGCGCCATTACCCTTGGATGGTCACGGAAAAAGAACAGACTCAATAGACACAAAAGAGTCAGCACAATAAATCTTGCGCTAATCGGATTTTGTTTCAGGAAAAGCGGTTTAATAACGCTACTCCAGTGGCTCGGGAGTTATTCCGTTGACAGAAGGTCCAGGACGTGGCGATCCATTAACTCCAAAGCCTTACCACCACCGCGAGCAACACAGGTCAAAGGATCCTCTGCAACCACAACTGGCAATCCGGTCTCATTGGAGATTCGTTTATCCAGATCAGTCAGCAATGCGCCTCCTCCGGTGAGCACGATGCCGTTCTCGGCGATATCCGCAGCCAATTCGGGTGGCGATTGCTCGAGAGCCAGCTTAACGGAACGCATCATTGCCTCGAGCGGCTCCTCAAGCGCACCCTGAATTTCGTCGTTGGTCAGTGTAAAGCTGCGCGGAACACCCTCGGCCAAGTGGCGCCCGCGAACATCAATCTCCCTCAGCTCGTCAGATTTGTATGCACAACCCACTTCCTGCTTGATCCGCTCGGCGGTAGAGTCGCCGATTAGGCTGCCGTACTTGCGTCGAACGTAAGAAATAATGGCCTCATCAAATCGATCACCGCCAATTCGGATCGAATCTCGGTAGACCACGCCATTTAGAGAAATAATCGCGATTTCGGTTGTCCCTCCGCCAATATCGACGACCATACATCCCGTTGCCTCATCGACCTGCAGTCCTGCGCCAATGGCCGCCGCCATAGGCTCTTCAATCAATTTGACTTCGCGAGCGCCAGCACTGAGCGCCGACTCCCGGATCGCGCGCCTCTCGACCTGAGTAGACATACAGGGCACGCAAATGAGCACTCTGGGGCTGGGGCGAATAAATTTGGACTCGTGCACTTTTGCAATAAAGTGCTGCAACATCTTTTCTGTCACCTGAAAGTCGGCGATCACGCCATCTTTCAGCGGACGAATGGCCTGAATATTTCCCGGCGTGCGTCCCAGCATCCGCTTCGCCTCTTTGCCCACCGCCTCAATGGATTTCTGCCCATTGTGCATCCGAATCGCCACCACTGAGGGCTCATCAAGAATGATGCCGCGCTCCTTGACGTAGATCAGCGTATTGGCAGTACCTAGGTCAATCGACAAATCGGTGGAAAACATCCCTCGGAGGCGCTTAAGCATTATCATTCCCTGATTGTGAAGTGATCATCTGGCGTGCTGAGTCGCTGAGCGCCATGACGCCCGAAAGCATTAAAGCAGCATGCAGGCACACCGAGGGCTAAAAAATGCTGCCCCAATCCATCGCCTGAGACGCCAAATGCCGATCGAATGTAGCAACGCGGGGGTTTTTGGGCAAGCCACAAGTGTGTTAGTTTTCGCGCCCTTCGACGAGAATACTCCCTATGTCCGTGTCACCCCAAGATGTCGAAAAGGTCGCCCTCCTCGCGCGCCTGACCATATCGGAATCTGATCTGCCCGAGGTTACCGAGCGTTTTGCACGCGTATTGGGGCTGGTAGATGAGCTCAACACGATCGACACGCAGGATGTAGTGCCGATGTCGAACCCGCACGATATGGAGCAAAGGCTTCGCCCCGATGCCGTGACCCGCAGCAACGAGCGTGAAGCGCTGATGGCCTCTGCCCCATCACAGGAACAGGGCTACTTCTTGGTGCCGAAGGTCATTGACTGATGACTGATAGCACGCTGCTCCATGCCTCCGTATGTCACCTAAGGCAGCTCCTGCAGGATCGCGCTGTCTCCAGTGAGGAGCTTACCCAAGCCTGTTTGAAACAGATCAATGTGGCTAACGAAGCGCTCAATGCGGTCATCACAGTGTGTCCAGAGCAAGCTCTGGACAGTGCGCGTGCGGCCGATAGCAAGCTAGCCAAGGGCGAGTCGAAGTCGCTGACCGGCATACCGTTGCTGCACAAGGATATTTTTTGTACTCGCGGGGTGCGGACGACCTGCGGCTCGCGCATGTTGGAGCATTTCGTTCCCGCTTACGATGCCACTGTGGTGTCGAAAATGAAGGCGGAAGGCGTTGTCATGCTCGGCAAATGCAATATGGATGAGTTCGCAATGGGCTCCTCCAACGAAACCAGTTTTTTTGGCACCGTCAAGAACCCCTGGGATTTGAGCTGCGTGCCGGGCGGTAGCTCCGGCGGCTCAGCTGCAGCGCTTGCCACCGGCATGGCGCCTCTGGTGACAGGAACCGATACCGGCGGCTCGATCCGGCAGCCAGCCTCTCTCTGCGGCGTCACTGGGCTCAAGCCAACTTATGGCAGGGTCTCTAGGCTGGGGATTATCGCTTTTGCCTCATCGCTGGATCAGGCTGGACCTATGGCCCGCACCGCCGAAGACTGTGCCCTTGCGCTGACGGCAATGGCAGGAATGGACGACGGCGATTCCACGTCTGCAAACCTGCCCGTGCCTGACTTCCATGGCGCCCTCAATCCGAATCTTCAAGGACTGCGGATCGGTCTGCCCCGAGAATATTTTAACGATGACCTGAATGCCGACGTGCGCGCTCGGGTGATGGCCGCGCTGTCTGAGCTGGAAAAAGCCGGCGCTTCCTTGATTGACATCGATCTACCGCACAGCCATTACGCCATCGCTACCTATTACGTCATTGCACCGGCAGAGGCCTCCGCCAATCTGGCCCGCTATGACGGAGTTCGCTTCGGTTATCGATGCGAGCAGCCCTCGGATCTGGAGGATCTTTATCTGCGCTCGCGAAGCGAAGGGTTTGGCGAAGAGGTGCAAAGGCGAATATTAGTGGGGACCTACGCACTCTCAGCAGGTTTCTACGACGCGTATTTCAACAAGGCGCAACAGGTGCGGCGGGTTATTACAGAGGACTTCCGGCGCGCCTTCGAGCAGGTCGATGTCATTGCAGGCCCCTCTGCACCGGGCGTGGCGTTTCCATTTGGCGCGAAACAGCAGGACCCGATCGCCATGTACATGGAAGATATTTATACGCTGGCGGTCAATCTGGCCGGTTTGCCAGGTCTTTCGACCCCAGCAGGTCTGATCAACGGAATGCCGGTTGGCCTGCAGCTCATTGGTAAACCCTTCGACGAACAAACCATTCTTAACGCGGCGCATCGACTCCAGATGGATACCGACTGGCACTCTGCGCGCCCGAACCTCGAGACCATCGCCTCATGAATTGGGAAATCGTCATGGGGCTGGAGGTGCACCTGCAGCTGGCGACGCAGTCCAAGATCTTCTCGGGCTCCTCGGCCCAGTTTGGAGCTGCGCCCAATGAGCAAGCCGATGCAGTCGATTTAGGGATGCCGGGCATGCTCCCGGTGCTGAATGAGGAAGCGGTTCGCTATGCAGTGAAATTCGGGCTGGGCATCGGCGCTCGCATTGGTGATCGCTCAGTTTTTGACCGCAAGAATTATTTTTATCCTGATTTGCCCAAAGGCTATCAGGTGAGCCAGTTCTTTGCGCCCATTGTCTGCGAGGGAATGTTTGAAGTCCCTCTTGCAGACGGCACGCTGTTCCCCATTCGCATCACCCGCGCTCACCTCGAGGAGGATGCGGGGAAATCGGTCCACGACGTGTTCCAGCAGGAAACCGGAATCGACCTAAACCGTGCCGGGACGCCCCTGCTAGAAATCGTGACCGAGCCTGACTTTCGATCAGCGGAACAGGCAGTCGCCTACCTAAAGGCCCTGCACTCTCTGGTCACTTATCTGGGGATCTCTGATGGCAACATGTCAGAGGGCTCTATGCGTTGTGATATCAATATTTCCCTGCGGGAAAAAGGCTCACAAACCTTGGGCACCCGCACTGAGATCAAAAACGTCAATTCGTTTCGCTTCGTGGAGAGAGCGATTCATAGCGAATATGGACGTCAGGCTGATATTTTGGAGAGCGGCGGAAGGATTACTCAGGAAACGCGGCTCTATGACGCGGAGCAAAATGTCACCCGCTCAATGCGCTCCAAGGAAGTTGCCAATGACTATCGCTACTTTCCTGAACCGGATTTACTACCGATTGTCATTGACAGTGACTATATCGAGGCAGTGCGCGCCACCTTGCCCGAGTTGCCGACCGCCAAGCGAACCCGATTCACGAAGGATTACGGACTCAGCGAGTATGATGCGGCCTTAATCGTCCCCAACCATGCTATGGCCGACTTCTTTGAAGCAGTCGCGCAAGGCTCTGGAGCACCCAAACCTGCCGCCAACTGGATCCTCGGCGACCTCTCCGCAGCGCTCAATCGCAACGAGCTGGGCATAGAGGAAAGTCCGATCACCGCGGAACGACTTGCTGGTCTGATCGCTCGT
>CALKEI010000195.1 GCA_938085095.1 uncultured Luminiphilus sp.
TTTTGATGTGAGACATAGCGTTTGATTTCCTTATTCTGCTGCACCGATGCGATTAATGAACTGCACGTGAGTGATTGTCGTGACATCGCGCTCACTCCGCAAGATGGGCGCCGTGGCTCAGACCTCTGCGCTGGGTAGGCCTAGCGTGTGCAGGTATGCCGCCGCGCTTACGTCGCGATGGTATGCCTTCACCGCGTCGACCAGCACAGCGGTGTCCGGCGGGTTGTCGAGCGTGGACAGTAACGCGTGTGCCAGTGCTTCGACGTCACCCATATCCACCAGGGGAGCAATTTGCCCGGCAGTGAGGAGTTCGCTGGGCCCGCTAGGGCAGTCCGTGCTGACTACGGGTATCCCGAGGGCCATCGCCTCGGTCAACGTGTTAGGTGATCCCTCCCATCGGGAGGATAAAGCGAATACCGACGCTCGGCTCATCCAGGCCCAGGGGTTAGCTTGAAATCCGGGCAGAGCGACATGCTCCGCAATATTAAGTTCACGAGCTTGCGCCAGCAGCGCCTCTCGCAAGTTGCCATCGCCGAGAATCATCAGCCTGGCCGCCCGCTGGCGTTGAACGTGTGCAAAAGCCGATAAAAGCGTCGAAAAATCCTTCTGTTCGGTCAGTCGCCCGACGCCCATGATCACCGGAGTGTCGCTGTCTGATTGCAGCCATGGATGGTTCACGGGCGCTTCCGCAGCCTTGAGTAATTCTGGCGTAATCGTCGGGTTGCGTACCACTGTAATCTGCGCGTCGGGCATGTCCGTAATGTCGAGTACGTCGTCGGCGACGCCCTGCGACACGGCAATTAATCTATGCAGTCGAGGGTAGTATCGGCGCATCGCACGATACCAGCGCTCCCGCCTGCGCGGTGATTTATTGGCTAATGCCGCCGACACAGTGGTGCCGAGGCGACCGGAGATAGGGGTTTGGCTTCTCGCCAGTTGCTTCGCTCTTAGCGCCGCCAGAATCGCACGGTGTTTGATCGCTAGCAGCGCGGTTGGCCGCTCCCGTCGAAGGTAGCGGGCCACTTCCCAGATACTGGTCAGGGAGTGCTGTGCGCGAAGGGGAATAACGCGGGCGTTCCGGGGAAGTCTGCCCACATGGGGCCCCCGCGCTTTGATCAGCAGAATATCAAGATCGATGGGTGCATCAACGAGGACCTCGCAGAGATTGGCAATCATGCGCTCCACCCCGCCCTGTCCGGAAAAGGAAACCAGAATCGCCAGTTTTGGCCTAGTCACGCTACACCGCCAGTTAAAAGCTGTTATCAGACTAGCACACGGCAGGCAGTCATGGCTTGGTGAGGGGCCGCTGCGCGCTTACACTCAACGGCCTGAAAGTGGACTGGAGTCACCGTGCTGGTAATCGCCCCCAACAATCGTGTGAGCTGCGCCTGAATGTGTGGGCTTGTGGGCTTTGCTGCCAGCGGTGAGCGGTGTGCCGACCGGCTCGCGCTTGCTATGTCGGCACTTCAGCACCGGGGGCCGGACGGTCAGGGAGAGTCGCTGCGGGGTAGAGTCGCCTTGGGGCATACCCGGCTGTCTATCATCGATCTCGAGGGGGGTGCGCAACCGCTGCTCTCCGCCTGCAGTCGTTACGTATTGGTCGCCAACGGCGAAATCTACAACCATACGGAGCTTCGGGAAGAGCTGCTGAAGAGCGGCGCGCGCTTTCAGACCAAGTCGGATTGCGAGGTCATTCTTCAAGGCTATATGGTCTGGGGCCGCGAGATACTCAATCGCATCGAGGGTATGTACGCTTTTGCGTTGCACGATATCGAGCGGGACGAAGTGCTGCTCGCGCGGGATCCACTGGGCATGAAGCCGCTTTACTGGTGCCAAAGTGGGGAGGGGGTGCGCTTCGCCTCCGAGCTTAAGGCATTGCTGGCGCTCATGCCGGCAACCCCTGATCTCAATAGCACCGCACTCGTGCAATTTATCGAGGCTCAGCATCCGTTGTCACGCAACACACCCTTCCTCGGGGTCGAGCGCTTATTGGCCGGCGAGGCGCTGCTGATCCGCAATGGACGACGTGCTGAGCAGTGGCGTCACTGGTGCATTAATGACGTTAGCCACGCCTCACCCGACGACCCCATCGCAGAGCTGGATGGGCTCATGCAGACCGTTTTCACTCAGCACCAGCGCGCTGATGTGCCAATTGGATTGTTTCTCTCTGGCGGGGTCGATTCAACGATTCTGCTGGGCTTGATGCGCCGCTATGGCATGGAAGACATCCATACTTTTTCACTGGGCTTCCCCGATTCGTCGGTGGGAGATGAGCTCGACGTCGCGACCCAGCTGGCGAAGCACTTTGGGACGAACCATCGGGTACTGACACCGACAGCCGACGATATGCTGACGCGACTGCCCCAGGTAGTGTGGGCAGCAGATGACTTAATGCGTGATCCGGCAAGCCTGCCGACCTTGCTGCTGGCCGAGGAAGCCAGCCGCTCGATGAAAGTGGTGTTTTCGGGAGAAGGCGGTGACGAAGCGTTTGCGGGCTATGGCCGTTATCGCACAGGAGCGATGGAGCGATTGTTGAAGGGTATGCTGTTTCCGGGCACCGGTGGTTTTCGCTCCCGAGGGGATTTGCGTGGGGGCGTGGCTCAGCAATTACTGGGCAGTAAATTATTGGCCGCTAGGGGCCATTGGCGCGAGGCACTAACGGAGAGCTGGCAGTCTCGGCCAGCTGACTGGACGCCGCTTCAAAAAATGCAGGCGCTGGATCTCGAACACGCCTTGCCCGACAATTTACTGGTGAAAGCGGATCGCATGTTGATGGCTCATGGAGTGGAAGGACGAATGCCCTTTGTTGATCGACGGCTGGTGTCCTGGGGGCTCTCATTGCCGGACGAGCTGAAACAGGATCGCCGCGAAGGCAAAAAGCTGCTTAAGAGCTGGGCCGCAACCTTCATGCCTGCGGAGCACTTCGCCGCGAAGAAGCGCGGATTTTATGTGCCAGTGAATGACTGGTGGCGGGGTGATCGATTAGCGGCGCTGAGTCGTGTGCTGAGCAACAACGTGGCGATTCGAGAGTGGTTCCAGCCTGCGGGCGTTCAACGCTTGCTTGCAGAACAGGGCCGAACGCAACGCTCGGGGCGACAGCTCATGACGTTGCTTCAGTTTGCGCTGTGGCATCATTTTTTTGTTCAGT
>CALKEI010000196.1 GCA_938085095.1 uncultured Luminiphilus sp.
GTACCTCCTCCGCGTTCTCCTCAACGGCTTCCATCATGTGGAGCACATTGCCCAAGAGGGCTGTCGACTTGATGTGACAGCGGCCCCAGCGTTGGTCTGGTCGCGTCACGGTGGTGAAGCAGGTGGCGCTCTCGATAGACCCGTCAGACGGAGGCGAAATAGGAAAAGTGTAGGCGAACACAGTGGGTTCACATTTGTCAGGGAAGGCGTGCTGACGCCTTTCGACAACGCCTCTCGTGATTTGCAGATAGATTCCCAGATCCCCGCCACCATTTCGGTGGATGAGCTCGTCAATGAGCGCATGCAGCTGCGCGTCGGAATGAGACGGAGACAGCGCTATGCCCTTTAGGGAGTCACGCAGTCGCTCAAGGTGGTACGGCATGGCCACTGGTTGGCCGCCATAACAGGGAATGACCTCGTACACGCCATCGCCAAATAAAAAGCCTCGGTCCATCGGCGATATACGCGCCTCAGACAAAGGGGTGAATATCCCGTTGACATAAGCCGTGGTCACCGCGTTTTCCCCCCAAATAAAATGGCGTGGACGGCCTGCACGACGCTCTCTGCCGCGTGTTCGGGGAAGCCATCTTCTGTGGCAGTGGACGCTCCCGTCACACCATCGACTGCACCGTTGCGGACCAGGTATTCCAGATCAGACTGAATATCCACTATTGGGCTCATTGTTCTGTTATCCAACCAGTCTGTCAGTGCGCAAAGCGCGTAGGCCGCCCAGTTAGACACGTCCGCCACGATTAATTCGCTACAGGTGCTGCTCGCTGGACGTATATCGAGTTCTGACAGGCTTTCCAGTGCGTTACCCATACCGACTTCATTGCCGCCGTCACCAATGGCTATGGTAGGGCAGTTGGCGTGATCAAGGTAGGGCTCAACCCTGACGCATCGCGCAGAAATATCTTCACCGGCCATATTGTAATAGTGGCCGTCCTCGGCGGCGCCCGGACACTCGATGCTAATCACCAGTGCTGGGGGATCCTTTTTATACAGCTCCGCCGCGGCTTTTTGGGCTTGTTCTTGCGTTCCCTGCGACAGCGCATAACAACAACACTGCTCAGAGAGCGCTTCGGATACAGCGGCCTCGGATAGAATGACAGGGTCTTTGCCGTGTCTTTGACACAGCCGATAGAGCGCCATCGCTCCAGCGGGCCCGTCGGTTTCAAAGGTTTGTGCCACCGGGAATCCGGTCAGAATATACACTCGCCCCGAGCAAGCTCGGATTGTCTGCGCGGCGCGCAGCAGGTAGCCCGGCGTCAAGCTGGCTCGCACGTGATCCATGCCGCGGTGATTGTTGGTCGCTAGGAGTGCTTCGATAGCCTCCGAGACGGCGAGAAGATCAGGCTGGGTCATCGCAATCGCGTCTCCAAGTAGTGCTGCTCTAGCCATTGAATTCGGTCGGCCTCCTCGGGGCTGCACACCGCAAAGCGCACTTTCTGCCCGGGCCGCGCCTGAGCCAGTCGTAGGCAATCACTCCGAATTACGGCGCCCGGTTTAGGGTAGCCGCCTACAGTTTGTCGGTCGTTGAGGAGGATAATGGGCTTGCCATCAGGTGGAATCTGGATGGCTCCGTGGCAAGTGGCCTCAGAGAGGAGGGTGTGAATTCCTGTCTCAATTGTGGCCCCCGTTAGCGTGACACCCATCCGGTTGGCTTTGGGTGTCACGACATAATCGGATTGCAGGAGAGATTTGATCGCGGTCTCGGAGAGTTCAGCGTACTGAAATCCCGGCACGAACCTGAGCCATAGTGTTTCCCGGGTTCGCACGGTGATGAGTTGAGGATCGGCTCGGCCTCCGCTGCTGGAAGCTTCGCCAATGGGCAGCACATCACCATTCTTCAGGTAGCCCCCGTTCAGGCCACCGACCCCTTCTCTTGGCGATGTGCTGCGGCTCGCAAATTGTGGAGTGACCGCTATCCCGCCTGAGATGTGTAGGTAGCTGTAAACGCCCTCTGCCGCCGTTTTCATGCTAAGCGTCTGTCCTCCCGCAACAGCGTGGACGCTGGCATGACTGACTGGCTTGTGGTCGATGCTGAGGCTAACCGGTGCGCCGGTGACGACAATGTGGCAGTCCTCGATGGGGGAGGCAACGAAATCACCGTATGCCACCTCGATCGCAGCCTCGTCTTGAAGGTGTCCGAGTTGGCGCTGGCCACTGATCAGCGCGCACCAATCCATCGCACCCGCAGGCGGAATACCCATCTGCAGCATCCCGAACCGGCCGCTGTCTTGAACGCTGGAGGCGATTCCCGCCCGCTGAATCTGCAGGGTGTTCATGAGCGACGGCTCATCGAGTGAAAGTCAGCTTCGCTGATGGGTTCAAATCTGACGAAGTCACCGACGCTCAGTCTCGAGGGGGGTGTCGAATCAAGAGTGAATAGCCTTTCCGGGCACGCACCAATTAAGCGCCATCCTCCGGGAGAGTCGCAGGGGTAAATGGCGGTTTGTGAATCTGCGATCGCCACGGCGCCGGCTGGCACCTTAGCGCGGGGGGTGTCGAGTCGAGGTGTCATCAGACGCGAATCAAGGTTACCCAGATAGCAAAACCCAGGCGCGAATCCAGTGGCGTAGGCGAAGTAGGTCTGCTCGCAGTGAAGTCGAATAACGTCGTCGACACTCAGGCCCGTGATGTCTGCAAGCCACTCGAGGTCAGGAGCCACGCTAGGATGATAGAGCACCGGAAGTATTACCGGCTGCACGGTGCCCGCGCCCGGTTCAGGTGTCTCTGGCATCGGATTATCGGCCTGCGCGAGCAGCCATGCCTCAGCGCGGTCGCGCTCAAATTTAAAGGGCGTGAAAAAGAGAGTGAGGGTGGTGTAGCCGATAACGCTATCGATCAGTGTCTCACTGAAGTATTGCTGGGCGCTCTCTTGTATCGCCAAGAGCTTGTGGGTCAGCGCCGGTTTCGGCGGCGCTGAAAAGATCAGGCGCATCGCCGATTCACCCGCCGGGCCGACCTCACATGTCATTTAAAGGCTGTCCAGCGCCTGACGTATGCCACGGATCATTTTGATCGCACCGGGCGTATCGCTGTGGACGCAGAGGGTATCGGCATCGACAGGGATGCGCTTTCCTCGCGGTGTCCTCAGTTTATTTTGAGAGATGGCGACCGCTTGCAGCGCCGCTGCGTCGGGGGTCAACAGAGCGCCCGGCTTGTCGCGCCCAAGAAGCAGGCCCCGGCTGGTATAGCCGCGGTCTGCGAAAGCCTCGTAGCGCAAAGTCAGGCCATGCTCTACCGCGAGTTGCACCGTCTTGCGGTCTCTGGGCGTTGCCAGTACCACCAATTCCAAATCGGAATGCCAGCTGGCAACCGCCCTCATGATGTCATTGAGCAAAGCGGGGTCAGCAAGCATGGCGTGATAGAGCGCGCCATGGGGTTTGACGTAGGTAACGCGGGTGCTGTTGGCACGCGCAATGCCATCGAGGGCGCCAATTTGATACTGAACAAGATCAATGAGCTCTTGTCCCCGGATATCCATTGCGCGGCGACCAAAGCCCTGTTTGTCGGGGTAGGAGACATGGGCTCCGATCTCGGTCTTGTGGCGTCTGGCCAGATCAATACACTGGCGCATGGTGCTGGGGTCTCCCGCATGTCCGCCGCAGGCGATATTGGCGGCATCAATCAGGGGCATGATCGTTTTGTCATCCCCCATCGTCCAGGGACCAAAGCTCTCTCCCATGTCGCAGTTGAGGGTTAACCGTTTTGTCATGAGTGACTCACCAGTTCTGAGTTCTTGAGGTCTGTTACCAGCATATGTCCCGGCTCGTGGGTAATGGCCAGAGGCAGTCTCGCTGCCTCTAGCGCCACTTGTGGCGTGACGCCACAGGCCCAGAAAAGTGGAATGTCGTCCTCACGCAGGCTGACCGGATCACCGAAATCAGGTCGCTGAAGATCGTCAATGCCAATCAAGCCCGGATTACCGAGATGAATCGGTGCCCCATGGACTGAGGGATACCGTGCGCAGATCTGAATTGCCTCAATGGCCTCTGCCGCGGGCATAGGACGCATACTCACTACCATTTTGCCTTCAAACGGCCCTGCGGGGCTACAGTCAATATGGGTGCGGTACATCGGTACATTCACTCCCTCGCTAATATTTCTGATGTCGATCCCGGCCTGCGTTAATGCCTCTTCGAAAGAGAAGGAGCAGCCTAAAGCGAAAGCGACCCAGTCATCCTGCCAGAGTTGTGTAATCTCATTGGGCTGTTCAACCACTTGTCCGTTTTTCCAGACCCGGTACCGAGGCAAGTCGGTTCGGATGTCGATATCGCTACCGAGCGCGGGTAGCTGATAGGCGCCTGGCTCGGCACTTGAGGCCAGAAGTGGGCAGGGGCGAGGGTTCAGTCGGCAAAAGGTCTCAAAATGTGTCGCAGCGTCTGCAGGCAGAATTACCACGTTGCATTGCACGAAGCCCGGGGCTAACCCAGAGGTTTGATTGTCGAAATCGGATGACCGGCAAAGGGCCCTGATCTCTGCGCCTGTCATCTTGTTGGTCGCCGCTACCATCTTGGTCATGAGCTTGTATAGTGATCCCGAATCATACGCTCAAAAGAGAGAGACGCCATGCCGCATTTTTCTGTCTATGCTGCTGAAACCCCCGACCGTCCCGCTTACATTATGGCTAATTCGGGCGAGGTCGTGACCTATGCGCAGTTAGATCGCAGATCGAACCAGATTGCCCATTTGTTGAGGTTGTCAGGGGTAGAGCGTGGTGATCACATTGCCATGATGATGAAAAACTGTGTTGAGTTCTTGCAGGTTGCGCAAGCGGCAAACCGCGCTGGAATCATCTTTACGCCCATCAGCACGCACCTTAAGCAGGATGAAACGGCGTACATCATTACGAACTGCAAAGCGAAATTATTTATCGCTTCATCCAGCCTGGCGGAGGTGGCCGTCGAAGCAGTCTCTGCTTCCGAGGGATTGAAGCGCTGTCTGTCTGTAGGTGGCGATATCGCGGGATTCGATTCGCTGGATGAGCAGCTGGCGAGCCTCCCGGAGACGCCCATCGAGGATGAATTTTTAGGCGCTCCAATGCTGTATTCCTCGGGCACCACGGGTAAGCCGAAGGGCGTGTACTGGGCCCCTCATGCCGAGGATATTCAAACTGATCACCCGATGTCGGGTAGCGTGGGGGCGTTCTTTGGTTTTGATGTTGAGACAATTTACTTGTCGCCGGCTCCGCTCTACCACGCTGCGCCGCTTCATTACAATTTAATGGTGCTTGGGCTGGGCGGCACGTCGGTGATTATGGAGCACTTTGACCCGGAACAGTCGCTGGCTTTGGTTGAGCAATACAAGGTGACCCATAGTCAGTGGGTACCGATTATGTTCGTGCGAATGCTGAAACTGCCAGAGGCCGCGCGAACCCGTTTTGATCTGAGTTCCATGAAGTGCGCGATTCATGCGGCTGCCCCGTGCCCGATTGATGTGAAGGAAGCCATGATCGAATGGTGGGGTCCCGTGATTGTCGAGTACTACTCTGGTAGCGAGGGTAATGGTTTCACCATCATCGATTCGGCCAACTGGTTAACTCACAAAGGTTCAGTGGGCCAGGCATTGATTGGCGAGCCCAGAATCGTGAGCGAGACGGGTGAAGTGCTTGGTCCCGGCGAGGTGGGCGACGTCTACTTCGCTAACAGCCGGCCCTTCGAGTATTTTGATGAGCCAGAGAAAACGAAAGACGCGTTTAATGCGCAGGGTTGGAGCACGATGGGTGATGTGGGTTACCTCGACGAGGAGGGCTTTCTCTATCTGACCGATCGAAAAAACTTCACCATTATCACCGGGGGGGTCAATGTCTACCCCGCCGAAATCGAAGGGTTGCTGATCACCCATGACAAAGTGGCAGACGTAGCCGTGTTTGGCGTACCTCATCCTGAATTTGGGGAGCAGATTGTGGCGGTGGTTCAGCCTCTCAGCTGGGCAGAGGCCACTGAAGAAACCCAAATGGAGTTGATTGACTGGATGCGGGAGCGTCTGTCTAGTGTGAAGGTGCCAAGGACGCTGGATTTTATGGAGGTGCTGCCGCGAATGGATAACGGCAAGCTCTACAAGCGACATTTGCAGGATGCTTATCGCGACGCGGTGTGAGTTTTTCGTCTGTCAAGCTGGTTCGTATCTTGTTGAGGCTCTATGCTGGGCCCTCAGGATCGACAAGCAAAAGACTGGTAGCGAAGGAGTGGTAGTTGGCGGTCAAGTCTGAGTTGCGGCAACTCGAACAGGAAATGGATGCGGCGCAATGCTACGAAGAGTGGCTGACTGCAGCGAGTGCGCACGATGCGCTTACCGGGAGGGCGGAGTGGCGTCAGGAGGAGCTCTCCGAGCTGTATGACCATGCTCAAATCCGCTATCGATTGGATCGACTGCGTAAGTTTCGCAAGCACAAAGACTGGACCGGTCTGCTCTACGCCCTCAACGAGGGCATCCACGGCAACATGGGGGGGATGGGTAAAAGCGTTCTCTATCGGCAGGCCAAATCCGGCACCAAGGTGCTTGTTGAGCAATACATACAAGAAATAGACGAAGCGCTTCGCCTCTTGGCCGAGTTGCCCGACGACGTGATCCCCACCCAGCAGAAGCTCGATTTCTTTTATCGCAGTAACGTGTGTTACGGCCGCTCAGCATTGATGTTGAGTGGCGGCGGTGTTCTGGGCTTTCTGCATGTAGGGGTGGTCACCGAGTTACTTCGTCATGGCCTGCTGCCCCGGGTCGTATCGGGGTCCAGCGCCGGCTCCATTGTGGCGGCGGCACTGGCGGCTTACACAGACGAAGAAATGATCGATCTGGACCTCATCGCATTGATGGAATCCGGCGGCGCGGATACCAAGGGGCTGGTTCGACAGTGGTTGTCCGGAGCGGGAAGCCGGTTTACCGCGGAAGACACTGAAAAGCTGATTGAATCGACGATTCCTGACCTGACGTTTGGCGAGGCGTATGCCAAGACTGGCCGTCAGGTTAGCATCACCGTGGCGCCTGCCGAGCCGCATCAGCGCTCCAGGCTGCTCAACGCCGTGTCATCTCCCAACGTGTACTTGCGCTCTGCGGCCATGGCGTCCTGTGCCATTCCTGGTGTATTTCCGGCCGTGATGTTGCAGGCCAAGAACGAAAAAGGTGAGCGGCAACCCTACCTGCCCGCGCGACGATGGGTGGATGGTTCTGTCGCAGATGATCTGCCTGCGAAGCGCCTGTCGCGGCTTTTTTCGACCAATCATTACATCGTTAGCATGGTGAACCCGATTGCAAGAGCCTTTCTTCCGCGTGACGACAAGGTGCGGCCACTGCGACAGGCGGCCACTTCGCTGGGAATGGGTATCGGCCGGGAGATGCTGAATTTCTATCGTGGAGTCGCCAAGAAATATGGAGAACACTGGCCAAAATTCAATATGATGATGCATGGAGTTCATGCGTTACTTGATCAAGAGTATTCGGGCGATATTAATATTGTCCCGAAATTTCGTCTTCAGAATCCGCTCAATTTGATAAGCCAACCGAGCGAACAGGAGCTGCGAATGCTCGTGAGGGAGGGGGAGAGGGCCACTTACAGCCGGATCGAGTCTGTCCGGCGCTGCACCCAAATTTCCCGGACGCTGGAGGAAATCCTACACCGCTTCGAATATGGTGACCTGCGTCCGGCGCCCGGGACGTATCGGCGGCCCAAGAGTTCCCGTCGGCGTCCTCCGCCTACGGCGTC
>CALKEI010000197.1 GCA_938085095.1 uncultured Luminiphilus sp.
CTCCGACTACCGCTTCAAATTGGTCAACGCACTGATGGCGCCTCGATAAGAGGACCGAAGCACCCCCGAGGCGCCGGCAAAAAAAAAGGCGGCCTAAGCCGCCTTTTTCATTAATCACACTACCCGAGATTAAAACTCCCAAGCAGCCTGAACACCCCAGACTTCGCCACGAGCGCGATACTGGAAGTGCGAACCTCGAGCCAACGGCACGTCAGCCGCTCCACTTGCGATGAGCTCGTCGCCAATATTTCGGCCGTAAAGCATCAGCATCCAGTTCTCGCCTCGAAGACCCGTGCGGAGGTTAACGAACTCGTAACCTGACTGGACGTCGTTACCGTCAAGGTCACCCGTCATGTAGTAATCGTCAGTGAAGTTAACGTCCAGCTCGGTAAACCACACCATGGAGCCGATGGGCTGCATGTACTGTGCGCCAAAGGAGCCCGACCACTCAGCCGCGCCGATTGGCACACCCGAGAGATCCTGCGATTGACCGGAGGGAACACCGTTGCCCAGGAAACGCTGCGAGCAGGTACGGCCGTCTACCGTTACCGAGGTCACCGGAGAGTTCGGCGTCAAGGCACCCAGCGCCGCCATTTCTGCTTGCTGCTGGGCGGTACAGCCGGCACCCTCAAAGACACCGTATTCACCGTCAACGGTACCCAAAGCGAGATTCAGGCGCAGCTTGTCGGTGACCTGGAAAGCCGTATCCAGCTCAAAACCCTGGATCTCTGTGCTCGCCGCGTTGGTGACGACGAAGCCCAGACCGACAAAGGTTGATACCTGCTGGTCTTCATATTCGCTGTTGTAGTAAGCCCAGTTCACGCGCATGCGTCCGTCTAGGAAGGTGTGCTTGCCGCCCACCTCAAAAGACCAGGCCGTCTCGTCGTCGTACTCAAAACCGGTCCCCGGCTGGGTGCGACATGCCTGGTCAGGACACTCTGCGGTGGGTGCCGCGACGAAAACGGGGTTCTGGTCATCAACGGCGTTGAAGCCACCACTCTTGAAACCCTCTGAGTAACTGGCATAGAGCAGATGGTCATCGCTAGGTGTCCAGTTGAGCGACACCGATGGAATGGTCTGATCTGTATCACGGTCTTCAATGAAGTGGTGCGAGTAGCTGTCAAAGAAGGCACCCTGCAGGCTGTGCTGCAAGAAATTACCAATATCACCTGAGGCCAGACCAACCAGAGGATCCGGGGTCTTAGTCGCGAGTCCTTGCGCCGTGCTATTCAGCCACGTTTGCGCATCAGCCGACTTCTCTTCCTCGGTGTAGCGCACACCCGCCGTAATGCTCAGGTTATCCGTGATGTTAAAGGTGCCTTGCAGGAAGATCGCCCAAGACTCTGTCTCCTGCGTCCACTCTGACAGGCGGCCAACTTGGCTCCACATGGTGAGGCCCTCTACCCCCACGGGCAGGCTGCCTGGAGGCAGGCCGAACAAAGGCTCAATGCCAGCAAGCTGTACCGGCGAGTAAGCGAGGATAGTTGGCAAGCCGGCGATCGCAGCAACGACACCGGGCTGACCAAAGGTGCCATCGACCGAGACGATGCGGTCAATCTCTTGCTTGGAGTCGATGTAGTTACCGCCCACTACCCAGCTAAAGCGGCCGTCCAAATCGGAAGCCAGTCTGATCTCTTGACTGAACTGTTCGTACTCTTGATTATCGCTTCGCCCAATAAATTCCACCGGCAAAAAGTCGGCATCGATACCGTCCTCAAATTCGTACTGCGAGACACCAGTAACCAGGTTTAACGTCATGCCGTTGCCAAACTCGTGCTGAATGTTGAGCGAGAACTCATGGTTCTCTGTATCAGTGCCGTCGAGACGCTCGGAGTTCCCACCAAAGACCTCCCCGCCACCGATGGACAGTCCGTCCCGGTAAGCATCGGTAATGCTCTCCTGGAAGCCCGGAAACCCAATTCCCATCACCGCATACATCGCGGCGTTAGAGGCGGGCACTACCGGCACGCCGTTAACAATGGTCGGACCAAACTTTGTGACCGTTCCTGTGCTACCGGTTCGCAAAAAATCAGAATAGGTATATCGGAACCCTACGCTGGTCGCTTCAGAAGGCTCCCATTGAGCACCGAAGCGAGCGATCGTTTCGTCCGTTGCCGGCATATTGGGATTCGCCGCATTAGGTGCCGAATTTTTGTTATATCCATCGATGGTACGGTCCATCACTGCCAGCCGAACGGCAAAGTTTTCAGTGAGGCTACCGCTGATGTGTCCTTCGAAGTACTCGCCGTTGTCGGACTCAAAACTCGCCGCCACACGGCCAGACAGACCCTCGCCCACCTTCGGGCCGGCCGTGCGAATATTCACCGCGCCAGCCAACGTATTTTTACCAAACAGGATACCCTGAGGACCACGCAAGACCTCTACCTGTTCGAGATCAAAAAGCCCCAATCGGGTTTGGCGACTTCGTCCGTAGTGCACACCATCAACGTACAAGCCCACTGACTGCTCGAAGGATTGGTTTGCACCGATGGAGATACCCCTCATGGTGATGATAGAGTTGACTGCGTTCTCCGATACTGAAAAGTTTGGCACATAAGCACCAAGCTCTGAAAAGCTTCGAATGGACGCGTCCTGAATCTGTTCACCGCTGATCGCCGTCACTGAAATCGGTACGTCCTGCAGACTCTCGGTCCGCTTCTGCGCCGTTACCACGACCTCTTCCAGTGCTTGACCAAAAGCTGTCACTGACAGACTGGCCACCGCAGCACTCAAGGCTACTTTTGCGAATGTTTTAACCATCGTTGTGGACTCCCATGGATAGGTTCTAAATCGTTGTTTTTTTATTAAGCGAAGCACACACAAAGGGTTCTGCGCGCACTCCGCCTACTTTTACTGAGCTGATATTGCCATAGCCGGACGGAAACACAACCTTCAGCGGGGGCGGCACGTAACAAATAATACCGCCCTTTGGCACCCACCTATGTCAGGTATCGGGCCCGAAGAGCAGCTCCCATTGCCTCCTTTAGGCATAATGGCCCCGGCGTGCATCCTAATATTGGCATAATGGGTGTCAATATTATACCGTTGCCAGCAACAAAAGGGTTCATTCGCGAGCGAGGGGCATTGAGATGAAAAAACTGCTGATTATTCTGAGCTGCGCACTAATTCTACTGGGATTAGGCTACTCACAACGCGCCCGCATTGCGGAACGGCTGGTGGCGGTGGCCCTGCCTCAGCAAATGGGGGCGAATCAGGTCGAGGCGATGCAGGACGGCCTGCACGTTGTGCTATGCGGCGCCGGCGGCCCCATGCCAGGACCGCGCGCCTCGGGCCCTTGTGTCGGCATCGTCGCGGGTAACCAATTTTTCGTTGTCGATGCGGGCGCAGACAGTACGCGCAATCTGCAACGGTTGGGTTACCCACCGGGCAAGATCGACGCGGTCTTCCTGACCCACTTTCACTCCGATCATATTGATGGTCTTGGGGAGCTAGCAACCATCCGATGGGCTACGGGAGACGGCAAGACCCCGCTGGTGGTATCTGGCCCCGAAGGCGTAGAGCGCGTCGTGGCAGGCTTCAATGCCGCTTATGCTCAAGATTTCACTTATCGGCACGAGCACCATGGAGATCTGGTTGCGCCGCTTGCGGCTGCCGGATTGGCTGCCATTCCATTCGAGGCGCCACCAGAGGGTGTACTCACAACCGTTTTCGAAGGGAAAGGCCTGACAGTCGAGGCATTAAAAGTCGATCACGCGCCCGTCTCACCGGCGGTGGGTTATCGCTTCCGCTACGGTGGTCGCACGGTGCTGATCAGCGGTGATACCGCCCAGTCCGACAACATTACTCGCTTCGCGAGAGGGGCTGACCTGCTCATTCACGAGGCACTCTCTCCCGAACTCATCGGCATGATGGAGGCCGCGGCAAATGACCTGGGTAATCCTATCTTGGCCAAAGTCATGTATGACGTGCCCGAATACCACGCAAGCCCGGTTGAAGCCGCCGAAACCGCCCGGGATGCCGAAGTGGGGCACTTGCTGTACTACCACGTCGTGCCACCCATCGTCATACCTGGGCAAGAGGCTTTATGGCTCAATGGCGCGGGAGAGATCTTCCCCCACTACACCGTGGGCTACGACGGGGTGTCGTTTAGTCTGCCGGCCGGTTCCTCGGAGATTATTCAAACCCGCAAAGGCATGTAACACAGCGCCTTGCTGCTAGGCCCAGTGGATCGGTAGCCCGCATACCGGTGTGGGCTGGGTATGGCTGAGTGAGATCAATTCGACACCGACACCCACTCATCGCCCGTCTCGAGGGGCAGCGCGAGGTGCTTATCAATCGCCACGGCAGCCTCGATTTCGGGCTCATACAGCGGCGCCCGACTCTCGGCAGCATGAGCATCGAGCAAAGCCATCAGTTCTGTGACCTTGTCGGGGCGCGCTTCAGCTAGATTCACCTGCTCGGTGGGGTCCTCGGCGAGGTTAAAGAGCCATTCTTTTTCCGGCCGGGCAGCGATCTGCAGTTTCCAGTCACCGTGGCGGACAATGCGATTGTGCCCAGAGGACCAGAACAAGGTCTGCCGCGACCATTCGGTTTGTGCTGCGACGCCCTGACTCATCAGCGGCAACAAATTCTCACCATCAATGTCGCGATCTTCTGGCAGTGGCTGCTCGACCGCGGCCAGCAGCGTCGGCATGACGTCTATATGCGCCACCGGCGTGTCGATCGCCTGACCTGCGGCAATCCGCGCAGGCCATTTCACAAACATCGGCACGCGAATACCACCCTCAAAGTAAGTGATCTTCCAACCTCGATACGGCGCGTTCACATCAGCCAAACCCACATAGCCGGCGCCACCGTTATCACTGGTAAACATGACGATGGTGTTGTCAGCCAGACCTTCCTCTTCTAAGACGGCCATAACCCTACCAACGCTGCGATCCAAAGCGCGGGTCATCGCGGCGTAGACCCTCAAGCGATGTGGCTTGATATCGCCCACCGCCTCGTAATCAGCTCGCGTCGCCTGCAGGGGCGTGTGAATGCCCCAGTGAGCCAAATATAAAAAGAACGGCCGGTTGCGATTAGACTTGATGACCTTGATCGACTCGTCTGTCCAGTAATCGGTGAGATAACCTCCCGGCTCAAACAAGTCGGTAGTGCCGCTGTTATAGGAATTTGCGTAGGTGAGCGCGGACCATAAAAACCGGTCGATCGGGTCAAAATCGAGCTTCGCATTGACGACATCGGGATGGTCCTCGGGCAGGTACAAGCCGCTCGCCATTAACAGACTCTCATCAAAACCCTGATCGTGGGCCGCCATCCCATTCTCGCGACCGAGGTGCCACTTGCCAATATGCACCGTGTGATAACCCCGCGCCTTGAGTGACTCTGCAAGGGTAACTTCTTCAGGCGGCAGACCTTGCAGGTCATACGTCGGTTTATTCGCCGCCGCCTCAGCGTCGAACAAAGTGTCAGGTAATAAGCGATCCCTATCCGCCGCAACAATGGATACAGCCCGTCCCATGGAGGGCGGCATGGGCGTATAGGCGAAACCGGTTCGGCCAGGATACCGGCCGGTCATGAGCATCGCCCGGGAAGGCGCGCAGGTTGAGGAACCCGAGTAGGACTGAGTAAACACTGCACCCTGGGCTGCGAGCGCATCGATATGTGGGGTTTGCAGGCGTCCCCCTGCCACACCGCCACCAAAGGTCGAAATATCGTTGTAACCCAAATCGTCGGCAACAATCAGAATGATATTGGGAGGCCGCTCTTCAGCCGGCACCGTGGGGCTAGCGGGCCCTGACTGCCACGCAATGTCACGAGGAGGGGCTACGTCAGCGCCGAAAAGCTGAGTGCGCGCTTTAACGGCAGTCAGTATTGCAACACTGGGATAAAGATAAACCCAGCCGGTAGCCGCGACTAGCAGCACGGTGAGCGAAGCAATGATTCGTCGCATGGAACTCTCCTAGCAGCTCGGCATCACGCCAGCCATCTATTGGCAGTATAAATGCCAATAGATAGGAGATTCAATCGCCAATCGTGCGTTCAGGACGCGCGTCGCGCGAGCGCGGTTTGCAGAGTATGAGCGACCAACCAGAGCCGGTCCTGTCCCCAGGTAGCCAGCAACGTCTCGCCTGCCGGATCCAGCAGCCGGAAACTTGGGACGCCCCAGAGCCCCGCGCCGTACATTGCCAGGCGGTTCTCCTCAAGTAGAGTCTCCCATGTGCTGTCATGCCGGTGCGCCTGCGCCGCAGACCAATCGAGTCCCGCGGCCTCGACCACTTTTCTCAGCCCGCGGTCATTATTGGTGTTGACCCCCAACACGAAGGCATGTCGCAAAAAGCTTGAAAACAGTTGTACGCCTTTACCCTGCGTAGCCGCCCACGGATACAACGCGTAGCAACGCCGCGCGGGATCACCAATCGGGTCGTAAAAATTACCGTAGGGCACGCCGGCAGCCCGCGCCTCTCTCGCCGCATCCATAAAGATATACATGCCTTTCTCTCGCGTCGCGGGCACGCCACGCATGACCATTGGCAGCACCGGCCGCAGGTTCAGCGTCACCCCGCTTTCCTCGGCAAACGCGACGGCACGATCAAACACCATCGCCGTATAGGGACTTCGCAACGAGGCATAGAGCTCAAGAGAATAGTGACCCTGGTCGGCCTGCCCCGCGAGATCGATGGCCGGCCGAGGCGCGATGAGCGGCTCACCCTGACGCCTGTCAGCACTCAAGGCGGCAAGGCGCTCCTCGAGGTGATAAAGCCGATCAACGCCCCAGTACCATTCACCGCCGTAGTGGAACATGGCCCCTGAGTAATGTTTGAGTTTGCGGCGCTTAGCGGTGCCTGCCTCGACGGCTGCGCTCGCTTCTTCGGGTGTGACCATACCGTGATCCGCAGCCAGTCGCTCCAGTGTCGCGCCATCGCTTCGCCACACTGCCTCACTCACGGCCAACACCACGGGCGGAAAATCAGCCGGCGGCTGCGCCGCCAAAATGCGAGTCGCCATTTCAACGTGCTGGGCCTCAGGTGGCTCCGGATGCTCGGCAAAGCTCAGCCCGTATCCAGGCGCGACCAAACAAGCGTCGTATCGGGCCAAGCGAGAGAGTAATTCAGGCTCCGGGGCGTTCCGCCCTTCCTGCCCTCGCACCAGATGGCAGTGCAGCGCTATGTCATACCGCTCAACCAATCGCGCAAGCAGCTGCGCGGTAAGGTGACTGTATGCCTCATCGACTTGATGGAAGTAATCGACTCGATGAGGCGAACCCGTTTTGATACGAACTCGCTCTGCTTTCGCGTGACGTGCCGCGCCTGCGGCAGGCCGGGAAAGGCGAGTCATCAGGCGAGATGTCATCCAGCGCAGGAGATGGCTGGGGTCCATGGTGGCAGCGCCACCCTGATCCTTAAATTGTTTGGCCAGTGGGTGTCCCTCTGTTTATGGTGGAGAGAACAAACCTGCAATCAGCTTCTTAACAATGTCACAGCTGAGCTTCTGCGGCAGGCCCTGATGCTCTCGCAGCCGATACCACATCTCAAAAGACACCGCGGCATGAATGGCTTCGCGCCGCTCAACAGGAAGCTCCGATACCTCGGGTAACCACAGCTCGAGCTCCCTGCGAAGCCGTTTTTGATGCCAGGCGTAATTCTCCTTGAGTTTAGGGAAGCGCCACAGCAACGCCTGAGTGCAGAGAATGATCTGGCGCAACTTATCGAAGGCATTGAAGTACAGATCTACCGATCGCGCTATGCGTTCGTCTAACGATCCGGATCGCTCCTCGACCCCAAACAGCGCCTCATAGGAATCAAGGAGCATTTCATCGGCGGCGAGAAAGAGGGCATCCATATCGGCGAAGTGCCGAAAGAAAGATCGAATCCCGACGCCGGCCCGATCAGCAATTTGCTGCGCAGTGGGCACTAGCGTGCCCTCCTCCATCAGCGCCAGCGCCGCATCGATAATCGCCTCTTGACTGCGCTCACTGCGCTGCCGACGGCCATCTGAAGATTGCACACTGCTCACTGCCATGCTCGACTCTGCACCACAACTGTTCGACTAATGGCAGTGAGTATGCCATGACCTGAGCGACCGCCCAAACCCCTCCGCAAGACATCTTGGATCAGCTGCGCTCGCTACCGCGGATCTCGATCGCCGCAAGATTAGACTGATGCTGCTGACGATCAAGCCGGTAAAAGGCCAGCGCGGCAAGCATGATCCCCCACAATAGCCACTGGGACGGCACCAGCAGACTTCCCAGCTGCATTACCGAATCCGCAGACACCTCCTCGGGGGTCGCACCCTCGGGGAATGCCACCGTCTGAAGCATTAGCCCGGCAAAAAACGCCCCGATACCCTGATTGGTTTTTCGGATAAAAGTTAACGCCGAGAAGAATACGCCTTCATTGCGGCGCCCCGTTCTCACCTCGGTATGTTCTACAAGGTCTGCGAGCATGGAGTAAAGAATTGCCTGCATCGCAATAATGAAACCCAGATCAATCGTGTTCACAGCCGCCAGAATCGGAAATAAGAGCGGGTCGCCGTTTTCCGGCATCCAGCCCACCAACCTGAACAGAACTGGAAGGGGCTGAATGGTGAAGGCCAGCAGGCCGAGCCGAAGCGCTGCTCCCTTTTTACCCCAGCGTTTGGACGCCCAAGGTGCAATGAGCAACCCCATGAAGGCTGAGACCAACACGAGCAGCGTCCAGTAAAAGATCTCTATGGATGTGAAGGCCCAAAAATACGTGAGCATCAGGAAAGTCAGCGCGGCAGTGAGCCCTGTAGCGACGGCGCTGGCGATCGAAGAGACAAACAACGCGAAAAAACTCTTGTCACGCAGCGTATCAATCACCTCTGCAAATACCGCTTTGATGCCTTTGCGATCGCGAGGTGGCGGCGCGTTGAGTGAGCCAATGCGATGATGGGTACCCACCGATGACACCAGAATCGCCAGTAAGATCACCCCGCCAGAGATCACTCCGTAGGCTTCGTAACCGTCGCGATTCAGAATGCCCGTGGGGTAGCGGTCTGTTGGCACCAGTAGAAAGGCATACATAAAAACCGCCATCCCGGCTCCGCCGGCCCAGCCAAAAAACGATCTCCACGCCTGAATAGTGGTGCGCTCATCGTAATCTGCCGTCAGTTCCGGCATCAGCGCGGAACTAGGCGTCTCGTAGAAAGTAATCAGGGTGCGGATCAGGATCGCCAACACGACCAGATAGACAAACAGCGCGCCATTACTCCAATCGGGTGGCTGCCACAGCAGGGAGTAGCACAGCGCTACCGGGATGGCTGCTGCATACATGAACGGGTGCCGGCGACCCCAGCGGGAGCGAGTGTTGTCTGACCAGTAGCCCACAATCGGATCGCTCAACGCGTCAAACAACAAAGCGATCAGCAGTGCGGTACCAGCGAGCGCGGGCTCCAATCCAACCACAGTGCCGTAAAACAGTAACAGGAAGTACTGGAAGCCGTTATCTTTGATGCCATACGCCACCGCACCAAAGCCGTAAGCGAGTCGGGCGCCCAGGGCTAACTTTGGCGGGCTAGCAGCTGACACAGCCTCTCCGAGAATCTCCCTTTGCGCTGCTCGAGTCCCACGTGCAGACGGCTATATCAGTCATGATCATTGTGGCCCTCAGGAGCCCGACTGCTCTGCTTCGAGGTAGCACCTTGCGCAGAGCGCCTCATAGCGCACGTGTTCATCATCGATCATGACCTGTTCGCCCTCGCGAATAATGCCTTTAGCTCCCAGGCGAGCATTAAAGATTGCCTTTTTGCCGCAACGGCAGATCGTCTTCATTTCCTGCAAAGAGTGCGCGACCTCCATTAAACGCTGGCTACCCGGAAATGCGCGGGTTCGAAAATCGGTTCGAATACCAAATGCAACGACAGGAATGTCGTCCAGCACAGCGATCGCCAGCGCCTGATCAACCTGTTCCGGCGTTAGAAACTGCGCCTCGTCAATCAATACACAGGCAACGCCGCGCTGGAAATCGTCGCGCTCACCGAGGAGCTTTTGCAACGCAATGCGCAGATCCTGACCGGAAGAGAGCAAGAGATCTGCGCGGCGCGTCACGCCTAACCGTGACACAATTTGGTCGTCCCCTTTGGTATCCACCGAAGACTTCATCAGCACCACGCTCTGATCACGCTCTTCATAGTTATGGGCAACTTGGAGCATTGCGGTGCTCTTGCCGCTATTCATGGCCCCGTAACGAAAGAAGAGTTTACTCATAGCGCCACTTCATAGAATCGAACGGCAGGTGTCAAATAAAACTGACGGCCATGCGATGGGGTAATCGAATTGATTACTGCATCAAGTCAGACAAACCCGAGTACAACTTTAACGCTTCAGGATTAGCCAGCGCATCCTGATTTGCCACCGGCTCTCCATGAATGATTTTTCTGACCGCCAGTTCGGCGATCTTGCCACTGATGGTGCGCGGAATGTCGGTAACCTGAATGATTTTGGCGGGTACATGACGAGGCGTGGTATTGGCTCGAATCTCCATGCTGATTTTGTCAGTCAGCAGCTGATCGAGCGTCAGTCCCTCTCGCAACACCACAAACAGCACGACTCGCACGTCATCCTGCCAATCCTGCCCGACCACGACACTATCGAGCACTTCTGTTACCCGCTCCACCTGTCGATAGATCTCGGCAGTGCCGATACGCACGCCGCCCGGGTTTAGTATCGCATCTGACCGGCCGTGAATAATAAAACCACCTTCTGGCGTGATCTCGCCGTAGTCACCGTGCGCCCAAATGCCAGGCCATCGATCAAAGTACGCGCGCTGGAACTTGCTCCCGTCAGAGTCTTGCCAGAATCCTACCGGGCATGAGGGAAAGGCTTGCGTACAGACCAGCTCTCCCTTCTCTCTCACAACCGACTCGCCCGCCTCATTCCAGATAGCGGTCGCCATACCAAGACCGCTGGCCTGAAGCTGACCGGCATACACGGGTAATGTGGGCACCCCGCCAACGAAACACGAGACGATATCGGTCCCCCCCGAAATGCTGGCCAAGTGCAGGTCAGGCTTGAAGGCGCGATAGACCCACTCGAATCCTTCATGGGGTAGCGGCGACCCGGTAGATAGCACGGTTCTCAAAGAGGTCAGTTTGTGGCTCTCTGCGGGTACCAGCCCCGACTTCTCGAGGGCACCCAAATATTTTGCGCCTACGCCAAATACCGAGATGTGTTCCTCATCGATAGCATCAATGAGACGCCGCCCTTCACGCGCGAAGGGTGATCCATCGTAGAGAACCAATGTGGCGCCTCTCGCCAGACCGCTGACCAGCCAGTTCCACATCATCCAACCGCAGGTGGTGAAGTAAAAAAATCGATCCTCGCGACTGATGTCGACGTGCAGCGCATGTTCTTTAGCATGCTGGATCAGGGTGCCACCCACGCCGTGAACGATGCACTTTGGTACACCAGTCGTCCCCGAGGAATAAAGAATAAACAGGGGATCATCAAAGCGACATGGCACACAGCGCAGCGGCGTGGACCCGCCATTAAGGCAGGCATGCCATAAAATAGCGTCGCGGATGGTGGCCAGATCGGGGGAATCCGACAAGCGAGGGACCACGATCACTCGCTCAATTTCGGGAATCGCGCTGGCGATGTCTCCGGCTCGCGTCAGCGAGTCACAAGCCTTGCCGTTGTATTGATAGCCGTCAGCAGTAAACAATAATCGGGGCGTAATCTGACCGAAGCGATCTACCGCGCCCTGCATCCCGAAATCCGGAGAGCAGGAGGACCATACGGCTCCCAGGCTGGTCGTTGCGAGCATCGCCACAACGGTCTCGATGCAGTTTGGCATGAAGCCCGCCACTCGATCGCCCGGTACAATACCCGCCTCAGTCATCCAAAGAGCGAGCTGAGCAACCTGATCTCTCAACTCCCGGTAGGTCAGCACCCGCCGTGACTCAGCCTCATCTATTTCAACCAGCGCCTCATGATCGTCGTCGAACCGGAGTAGATTCTCGGCATAATTCAATGCGCCCTCCGGGAACCAACGGCACCCGGGAAGGCGCTGGGGGTCATCGCAAATACGCTCACCCGGCTCGCCCTGCACATCGGTGAACTCCCAGACCGCTTGCCAGAACAAGGCAGGCTCATCAATCGACCACTGGTGGAGCGAAAAGTAGTCTCCTTTGAAATCCAATCCGGTTTTGGCGCGGACTTGCTCCGCAAACGTCGTTAGCTGAGCTGACGACGTTCGCTCGAGGGATGGCGTCCAGAGTGGCACATTTGATCTCGTGTTCATGACGGATGGGTCACCCTCAGACAGTTGGTCAATTGGAATGTTGCAGTGTACTCGAGCCAAACGCGCATAACGTCGCGCGAGAGAGTATGCCCTGAGAAAAAGCACCATCCGCGGCGCGCACAAACCGCCGTTTTACTGATGAGTGGCCGCTTCATAAAAGCGACCTCATCAGGGGTGGCTACCGGCACACGCTGAGGCATACTACGCATCTCTAAAGATAAGGAGTGTATCGATGAAAAGTCGCGCCGCAGTCGCATTTGAAGCCGGCAAACCGCTGGAAATTGCCGAGGTAGAAGTGGGGGGGCCCGCCGCCGGAGAAGTGATGGTGGAAATCAAGGCCACGGGTGTTTGCCACACCGATGCCTTCACGCTATCCGGTGACGACCCTGAGGGCGCTTTCCCTGCAATTCTCGGTCACGAGGGCGCAGGCGTAGTGGTAGAGGTGGGTGAAGGCGTCAAGGATCTCAAAGTGGGTGATCATGTGATCCCGCTCTACACGCCCGAGTGTCGAACCTGCGACTTCTGCCTGCACCCCAAGACGAATCTGTGCCAGGCGATCCGGGAAACCCAGGGACAGGGCCTCATGCCCGACCGCACCAGCCGCTTTTCGATCGATGGCGAGCCCATCTTGCACTATATGGGCTGCTCGACCTTCTCGAACTTCACCGTCCTACCCGAGATTGCCCTGGCAAAAGTGCGGGAAGACGCGCCTTTTGAAAAGATCTGCTACATCGGCTGCGGTGTCACCACCGGCATTGGTGCAGTCGCCTTCACAATGAAAGTGGAGCCCGGCGCCACCGTTGCCGTATTCGGCCTCGGAGGAATCGGACTCAATGTGATTCAGGGTGCCAAGCTGGTGGGAGCGCGTCGCATCATTGGGGTAGACCTGAACCCTGACAAAGTGCCACTGGCTACTCAGTTCGGCATGACCGATTTTGTGAACCCCAGCGAAGTGGACAATGTCGTAGATCATCTGATTCAAATGACAGATGGCGGCGTTGACTACAGCTTTGAGTGTATTGGTAACGTCAACGTCATGCGTCAGGCGCTGGAGTGTTGCCATAAAGGATGGGGGCAGAGTTGCATCATTGGGGTTGCCGGCGCCGGGCAAGAAATCTCTACTCGCCCTTTCCAGCTCGTCACGGGTCGCTCTTGGCGGGGGACCGCTTTTGGTGGTGCCCGCGGCCGCACGGACGTGCCAAAGATTGTCGACTGGTACATGGAAGGCAAAATCCATATCGACGAAATGATCACGCACACGATGCCTCTAACCGAAATCAACACTGCTTTCGATTTGATGCATCAAGGTAAGAGCATCCGCTCAGTGGTGACTTTCTGATGTCATCGGAGTGCTTGAGCAGCGTTCGCGCCTTTGGCGGTACTCAACATCGTTTTCAACACCGCTCGCAGGTGCTCGATTGCGACATGATTTATGCGGTGTATTTGCCCCCTCAGGCGGCAGAGCAAAACGTTCCCGTGGTCTACTACCTGTCGGGACTGACCTGCACCGATGAAAACTTTGTGACCAAGGCAGGCGCGCAACGTTACGCCGCTGAGCACGGCGTGGCGGTCGTGGCGCCCGATACCAGTCCACGGGGCGAGGGAGTCGCTGATGATCCTGATGGCAGTTACGACATGGGGCTCGGCGCCGGCTTTTATCTCAATGCCACCGAGGCACCTTGGTCAGCGCACTACCATATGTATGACTATGTACTGACAGAGTTGCCGACCACCGTCGCCGAGGCATGCCCTCAAATCGATACGGGACGTGCGGCCATTATGGGTCACTCGATGGGTGGACACGGGGCCCTGACGATCGGACTCAAAAACCCCGAGCGCTTCGCCTCGTTTTCCGCCTTCTCGCCCATCGTTGCTCCCACTCAATGTCCTTGGGGTAAGAAAGCTTTTACGCACTACTTGGGCGCGGATGAGGCCGCGTGGATGAGCTACGACACTTGCGCGCTCTTGGCGAGGGCTACCGAACATCGGCCCATTTTGATTGACCAGGGCGGTGCCGATAATTTTCTAGAGGAGCAGCTCAAAACACATCTGATCGAAGAGGCCAGCGAGGCTGCAAATTATCCGATCGAAGTTCGCATGCAGGAGGGCTATGACCACAGCTATTACTTCATTGCCTCTTTCATCGAGGATCATCTGCGCTTTCACGCCACACATCTCCACGGAGGCTAGAGGCCAGCGGCGATCAACTTTTCACGAAAAAATTCGATAGGCTTCTTGCCCTGAATCTTCTCTACCACTTCACCGTCACGGTTCAGGATATAACTGGTGGGCAGCGTTTCGTTCCACACCGGATCGATCATGCTCACCAGCGTATCCATGTCCAGCTCAGCAT
>CALKEI010000198.1 GCA_938085095.1 uncultured Luminiphilus sp.
GGCGCCATCCCGAGTGCCGCTTTGGTCAGTCGCTGGTTTATTCGCCGCCGCGGTCTGGCTTTAGGTCTCACCGCAACGGGCAGCTCCGTGGGAGGCTTCCTGATACCACCACTGATGACTTGGATGTTTCTGGAGTGGGATTGGCGGACCGCACTGATCGTGGCGGGCTGTATCTGTTTTGCGGTCATACCGATTTTTTATTTTCTGCTGCGCAACCAGCCCAGCGACCTCGGCCTGAGCGGCGAACCTGATGCACCCTCCGCAACACCTGCATCAAACACCGAAGCGATCGAATCGCTAGACGCCAGCGACTGGGGCATTCCCGACCTGCTGAAGAGCCGTATTTTCTGGCTGCAGATGCTGATCTCGGGCTCCTTGCTCGCCGTCACACTGGGCATGCTGGCGAATCTGAGCCTGCATGCAAAAGATCTTGGGGTGACTGGGCAATCCACCGCGCTGCTCTATTCGATCATTGCTGTCTGCTCGTTTAGCGGAAAAGCCCTCACCGGTCATCTTATGGATCGCCTGGGGATTCAGCGCTGCGGCTATCTGGTCTGTTGCTTTTTAAGCAGTGGACTGTTGATACTGCTTTTGGAACAAAGCTACAGCGGCCTTCTGGCGGGTGCCTTTGTGATGGGATTGGGCTACGGCGGCGTCGTTCCCCTGTGGACCAATATGCCTGCCCGGGCGTTTGGTGCCGGCAGCGTGGGTCGAGCGCTCGGCGTCATGAACCCCCTGCATATTCCGATTACCGCCACCAGTGCACCGCTCGCCGGCTACATCAGCGATACCACCGGGAGCTATGACGGCGTTTTCTGGATGTATGGCGGCTGTTGTGCGGTAGCGGCAATCGGCCTCACAATGATGGGGTCGGTGTTGACGACCTCTGACGCCAAATAAACGCTGAGAGTCATGCACTATGGGACAACCTGAACACATCTCCTCACCCGCGAACACCGCTGATCTGAGCGAATGCCATCCCAGCCACCAGATTCTTTTCGAGCCGATCCAGATCGGCCCGGTGGTGGCCCCCAATCGGTTTTATCAGGTTCCCCATGCCAGTGGCATGACCGAAGCTAACCCGCGGGTGCGGGCCGCATTTCGAGAGACCAAAGCCGAAGGTGGCTGGGGCGTCGTCAGCACGGGCGCGGTATCGATTCACCCGAGTTCCGATGACTCGCCGTTACCCTTCGCGAGGCTTTGGAGCGAGGCTGATATTGCCTCCCACGCCCTCACTACCGAAGCCATTCATCGCCACGGCAGTCTGGCGGCCGTGGAGCTGTGGCACGGCGGTGCCGTGGTCATGAACCGAACCTCGCGTCTGCCCCCTCTCTCTCCGTCAGGAATATCCTGGGCGGCCACGCATATCGGATTTATGGGGCAGCTGCGGCCGAAGAAAATGACCGGTGCAGATATTGACGATGTGCTTGAGTGGCAGCGGCTCGCCACACGACGCGCCCTCGATGCGGGCTTCGACATCCTCTACGTTTACGCAGGCATGGGATACCTCGGCTACGAGTTCCTGTTGCCTGAATACAACCATCGCGATGATGGCTACGGCGGGCCTCTCGAAAATCGGGTGCGGTTCGTTCGGGAGATGCTCGAGGTCACGCGGGATGAAGCCGGTGACCGTGCCGCCGTGGCACTGCGCATTAGCCTCGAGGAATTGCGAGGCAAACCTTCAGAGCACTATGAGAGCGAAGCCCACGGCGTGGTGAGCTTGCTCTCAAACGTACCGGACCTCTGGGATGTCAAAATGGATTCCAGTCCCAACGACTGTGGCGCATCGCGGTTTCGCCCCGAGGGAGCCCACGAGCCTATCATCGACTTTGTAAAACGCGTGACGGATCGCCCCGTTGTCGGTGTAGGACGCTTCACCTCCCCTGACACCATGGTCTCGCAAATTCGCCGCGGCGTACTGGATTTGATCGGTGGTGCGCGCGCCAGCATCGCCGACCCCTTCCTGCCAAACAAGGTGCGGCAGGGCCGGAGTGACGATATCCGCGAGTGCATTGGCTGCAATATCTGTATTGCCAGCTGGCACGATGGCGTGCCCGTGCGCTGCACCCAGAACGCTACTGCAGGCGAAGAGTGGCGACGAGGCTGGCACCCGGAGCGATTTACCCGCACCGAAAAGCCCGCCAGCCTACTGGTCATTGGCGGCGGTCCTGCCGGCCTAGAGGCTGCCCATGTTGCGGCAAAACAAGGTTTCGAGGTAACCATCGCCGAGCGGGCAGATGACTGGGGCGGTCGCGTCTTGCAGGAGAGCCAGCTCCCCGGCTTGGCCACCTGGCGTCGGGTACGCGACTACCGCGTCTGGGCACTCTCACAAATGGGTAACGTGTCGATGTTCACCAACAGCGAGCTCGACGCCGAAGCCGCCATCAGCGTCGGCGCTGAGCACATCGCAGTGGCGACCGGCGCGCGGTGGACACGCCGGCTCTACTCCGCGCTCGAGATTGCCGTCGACGCTCTCGATCACCCCCAGGTCTATACGCCTGAGGATGTTTACTCAGAGAGATTGATCGGCGATCGTGTGTTGGTTTTTGACTATGACAACTACTACCTGGGTGGCGTGCTCGCCGAGCACCTTGCGGCACAAGGCAGAACCGTGACCTATGCCACGCCGGCGGGACACGCCTCAGCCTGGACTTTTATGACCAACGAGCTGCCCTTCGTCTATCAGGCACTGGCGCATCGTGGAGTGGATATTCATACCACCACCAATCTGATCGGCTTCGACGGTACTCGCGCTGCAATGCAGAACCTTTTTAATGCCACACCACTGGAAATCGACGCGGATAGCATTGTCATTGTGGGACATCGTGAATCGCGCGATACAGTATTTGAAGCGCTGGTCGCGTCAAAACCGAGCGGAGGTGAGCAACCCTGCCTCCATCTCATCGGAGACGCGCTGGCCCCCGGCGCCATCGTTCATGCGGTGCACAGCGGGCATACTTTTGCGCGAGGGCTGGTTGACGAAGAAACGATATACCTGCGCGATGAGCCGATTGTTCCCGCTGAACCCACGCGCGTATTCCCGCGATAGCGGGTAGATTCTGACTGGTCGATGCTGGATTCACTCGAAAAAACACTCCCACGGGACAGCTACCTGGGCGACGATTATTTCGCGCTGGAGTACGCCCGTATTTTTGAATCGGAATGGCTGTGCGTGGGCCGGACTGACGCATTGCTTGAGGTCGGTGACTACCTTGCGATTCGCCTGCACAGCCAGTCATTGTTGATTGTGAGAGGCGAAGACGGCGAGCTCTGTGCTTTTTACAACACCTGTCGTCATCGCGGCACCGAACTGGTTCCCCTGGCAGATCCTGGCCCGATCTCGGGGCAGTTTAAGCGGGGTATCGTTTGTCCTTACCACGCTTGGAGCTATCACCTTGATGGCCGACTGCGGGGCGCACCTTACCTGGCGATCGACACCGAGGGCGTGGCGCTCCACTCAATCGCGTTGGAAGAATGGGCTGGCTTTATTTTTGTTTGCCTCCAACCTTGCCCGGGTAAAACGTTATCCTCGAGCCTCGGTGAAGGCACAACCCGCCTGCAGCGCTACCCGCTCAGTGATCTGCGGATCGGTGAAAGCATTCGCTACGAGGTGGCGGCCAATTGGAAAGTCATCGTTGAAAATTATAACGAGTGCTACCACTGTGGACCGGTCCATCCCGAGCTATGCCGCATTGTGCCGGCATTCAGGCATGGCGGCGGCAACGACCTTAATTGGGACGATGGCGTACCACACCGGGAAGGCGCCAATACTTTTACCGAATCGGGCACGACGTCTCGTGCACCCTTCCCCGGCCTCAGCGACACAGAACAAACGCACCACAAGGGCGAACTTTTTTATCCAAACCTCATGCTGAGCCTATCAATGGATCACGTTGCCGCGTTTTACCTTTGGCCCCTTGGCCCTGGTGTCACCCGCATCCAGTGTGACTTTCTGTTCCATCCTGACGAGATGCGCAAATCAGATTTCGACGGCTCGGATGCCATCCAATTCTGGGATATGGTCAATCAACAGGATTGGGCGATCTGCGAAAGCGTGCAGCGCGGGATGCAAAATCGGGTGTTTGAGCACGGCTACTACGCCCCAATGGAAGACTACAGCCTCGATATTCGCCGTTACGTAAACGAAAAACTCAGCAAGGCAGACGTGTAGTGCGACGTCAGCGAATCCCCACACGCTGGCGTTTGTTCGGCGTGCTCTTTCTGCTGAGTTTCGTGTCGTATCTGATGCGACAAAATATTCACGTGGCGGGCGAGTTCATGATGCCGGAGCTCGGCATTAGCGAGATCGAGATGGGCTGGGTCTATGCGGCCTTTATCTGGGGCTACGCGCTGTTTCAACTACCGGGTGGCGTGGTGGGCAAACTGCTAGGCCCCCGTTTGGCGCTCACCGGTGCGGGCGTCATCTGGGTGCTCACAACCGGGCTCACGGGCTGGCTACCAGGTCAGGTGTTTACGGCCGGGGCGGGTGTCATGGGCTCATTGCTGGTCGTTCGGTTCTTAATGGGCATTGCCCACGCCCCGATCTACCCTATTCAAGCCGCGGTAGTCGAACGGTGGTTCCCTGTCGGGCATTGGGCGTTACCCAACGCCGTTGGGAGTACCGGGCTGACACTCGGCGCCGCACTGGCTCAACCATTGGTCGCCGTGGTCATGGTGTACTGGGGGTGGCGAGCCTCGTTTTATCTATTCATCCCCCTGGGAATCGTCCTCTTCTGGCTTTGGTGGCGTTCCGCCACCGATGACCCGGCTGAGCACCCGTCAATGGGGCAGTCGGAACTCGCCCAGATTCAAGCAGATCGAGAGCATCTCACCCCAAACGTGGGCTTTGGCGCATGGCGACAACTCATTCGCAACCGCGATACGCTGCTACTCACTTGCGCCTATTTCGCAG
>CALKEI010000199.1 GCA_938085095.1 uncultured Luminiphilus sp.
CCCTTAATGCTGAGTCATCCACGCGTGTACTAGTGCGGCCAATCGGCCTTGACATGGCAAAGCTCGGCGGGGGCGATTCTTCTCGTGGCTTGACTATCTCACTGTAAAGCGTCAGCAACCGCCAAATAAAAGGTCAGAATGCCGAATTCAGATCTGGGTCCGAGCATGGCCATTGGTAGCGAGGCCACCCAGTTCGACTCTGAGATCACCAAGGGGTTAAGACGCATTTTTCGCTCATCAGAGCGATTGAGAATTGGCTCGTAGAGGCTTGTCCGCACCAGAACCAGGTCATTCTTTTGATCTACCAAAATGTACTGGCCGTCAAAGCCTATCGTCATCACCAAAACATTCTCACAATCAGAAGATGCCGAGAAAGGCTCACTATCGCAGTAGGCCCAGAATTGGTTTCGGTAGGTCTCTTCCTGAGCCAGTATCGTCGCTACGTATGACGCGTAGCTTTTCCCCTCGGCGGTTTCAATTCCGCCCAGTAGCAACATGTAACCAAATTTGGCGAAATCTTGTGCCGTAGAGTCAAGGCAGCAATAACTCAGGTAATTACCATTCGCCTGACCGGTCTCAACATCGTCGCGCCACCAATCCGCTTCGATATTCAAGGGGTCAAACAAATTCTGTTCTGCAAACAGGCCCGGGTCTTGGCCCGTTGCGCGGAAAATTATTTCACCGAGCACCTGGGTGTCACAGTTCGAGTAATAGAATTGTCCTGCCTCATAAGCACCGTTTCCTTGTGACGACACCCACGGATAGACTGCGCCAGGCACGGCAAACTCTCGGTTAATGCATTCAGATAACTGGTTAGTGGCATACACAATGTTGCCGCCAGAGCTGGCGCTCTGATAGTCACCGCACTCGCCAACGACTGTCGCTTCCGCACTCGAGCATTTCGGCACAAGCCCGGAACGCATATCCAGCAGCTGCTGAATCGTAATACTGGCCCGGTCATCTGCTTCCCACTCGTCGATAAATTCGGATGCCGGTTGCGAGGTGGATTGGATCAGGCCTTGTTCGATCGCCATGCCAATCAAGACACTGGTGAACGACTTGGCTGTGGACCAAGAGGTCACGGCGCTGTCCGCGTCGCGATCACCGTATAGATTCTGCCAGTAGCCCGCGTTCTGGGCCTCAGGCAGGGCCGAGATCGATGCAAGCGTTGCAGCCTCTGCATCGGTGATGCCGCGATAACGCTCCTTGACCAACTGGCCATCTTTTATCAGTAGCACCGCCTGAGTATAGAAGCCATCGCTCATGGCGTATCCAAAGGCGTTGTCGAGGAGACTCTCGTCAAACCCCGTCTCCGAGGCACTCGCCGTTTCCCAGATGTCTGGGTGCGGCGACTCAAATAGAGGGGGCGACGTCGTTGTGACGGCCAAAGTCGTTTCCGTGGAGCCGCCCCCGCCGCCGCAGGCGGAGAGAAGCAAAACGATCAGGCCGCTGGAGAGACTTAGATGAGCGTGCATACCGCCTTCAACCAAGAAGTCATTTATCCGACCTTACGAGGCTTTTTGAACGACAGCCAGTTTTATAGGCGCTAAGCTTTGCTGCAACAGAACACCGCCAGTGCCTGATTTTGTGGAGCCCGCCGACGACGTGGATGCCATGTCTCATCTTCTGGGTTGCTTCGTGTCTTCAGCACTCCAGCTGATTATCAATGCGTGGAAATCACGTAACATATTGTTTTTATTGTTAAATAGTATTTATTGATGGGCGTCTGGCGGACACTTTCTAGCCTTCCCTCTCTATAAACTTAGCAAAAGGTGACAGCAGAGGCCCAAAAAAGAGGCGTTCTTGGGCCTTACAGGGGAATCTGCGCTAGATTATTTGCCAACATCACCACATTTTATGCAAAAGAGAACCTCATCATGAACAAACTCATTTTTGCAGGCCTTTGCTGTTTACCGCTCAGCCTCGCTGTTGCCGATGACCAACCGACGCGCGCCTATTTCGGCGACACTCACCTTCATACCTCCTTCTCGCCTGACGCTGGCATGGCGGGCACCAAAGTCGGCCCCAATGACGCTTATCGCTTTGTGCTTGGAGAGACCGTTACGAGCAGCACCGGGCAAGAGGCGACGATCTCGCGACCGCTCGACTTTGTTGTGATTGCGGATCACGCAGAAAACTTAGGGCTGGAGGACGCCATTGCCAACTCGGACCCCGGCTTGCTTTCAGATCCATTGGGTAAGGAACTTTATGATCTCGTTAAGGCCGGTAAAGGTGTCGATGCCTTTAACTTACTGGTCCAGAAAATGGCCAAAGGCACAGAAGCAAAAATCAAAAGCGAATCCATGTTGCGCAACGCTTGGACCAAAATCATGGAGTTGGCAGACCAGTACAATAACCCGGGCGAATTCACCGCTTTTATTGGGTACGAATGGACCTCACAACCCGGCGGTAACAACTTACACCGGGTGGTGGTTTTTCGCGGCGACAAAGCAAGCGTCGAACCGGTGTTACCGTTCTCCCTTTTCGACTCGGAAAACGCAGAAGACCTCTGGGACTACATGGCGGCTTATGAGAAGAACACCGGTGGCCAGGTGTTGGCGATCCCTCACAACGGCAATCTTTCCAGCGGCATGATGTTCGCACCGAAATATCAGACAGACGGCAAACCGATCGATAAAGACTATGCCGAAATGCGGTCTCGTTGGGAGCCCATTGTGGAGGTCACCCAATCCAAGGGCACGGGTGAGGCTCACCCTTTCCTGTCGCCCGACGATGAGTTTGCTGACTTCGAAATCGTCGACACAACGAACCTGGGTGGCACCGCTCAGCGAACCACTGACATGATTCAATACGAATACGCCCGCCCGGCGCTTAAAATGGGCCTCGAGTTCGAGCAAAGTCTTGGCGCCAATCCGTTCAAATTCGGCATGGTGGGCAGCACGGACAGCCACGCTGGATTACCTGCCACCCGCGAGGATAACTGGTGGGGCAAGGCGCCGTTTCTTGAGCCCAGCCCCAATCGCTGGAAAGATGTGCTAATTCGATCCTCACTTGACCCGGCACTTGACCTGACAGCATTACAGCTCGCTGCATCCGGATTGGCGGGCGTATGGGCCACCGACAACACTCGAGAAGCCATCTGGGACGCCATGGCGCGCAAAGAAGTCTTCGGCACTACCGGAACCCGTTTGCAGATTCGAGTCTTTGGCGGCTATGGCTTTGGTTCCGATGATCTGTCTCAAACCGACCTCGCTACCAAGGGCTATGCATCCGGTGTGCCCATGGGTAGCGATCTGACCGACGCACCCGAGGGCGCCAGCCCAGGCTTTTTGGTCGAGGCCATGCGTGATCCCCTTGGCGCTAATCTGGATCGAATCCAGATCGTAAAAGGCTGGCTCGATGAAAATGGTGCCGCGCAGGAAGAGGTGCACAACGTCGTTTGGAGCAATGCAGACGTCCGGGCGCTAGATGCGCAGGGCAACCTCGCCTCCGTCGGCTCTACGGTGAACGAGATGGAAGCCACTTACAGCAACTCCATTGGCGCGGACGCCCACAGAGGATTCTGGCAGGACCCCGATTTTGACCCCGCGCAAAAGGCTTTTTACTACGCGAGGGTTATGGAGATCCCCACGCCGAGATGGCTGGCGTATGATCGCAAGAATTACGACCTCTACGACGAAATGCCAGAGGATGTTCGCTACAGCTCTCAGGAGCGTGCGTATAGCAGTCCGATTTGGTATTCACCACGCTGACGGCTAGGCTCAGGAATCCGAGGCGTCAGCATTGTGGCGCCAACGTCTCGGTCTCTACCCTGCCATCCACCAGCAATCGCTGGCTTAGATTGCTCCACTTGCTGCCCTGACGCGCGCTCTTTGTCACGTAATCCAAGGAGAGCCCAACAACGGGCCGCTTTCGGGAACTAAGACGCCATCAGCCTGGTTTGAATAATCCGTCTCGTCCGACATGATGTGTTCATCCCTGTGTTAATTGAATTTTTTACTACTCGAAACTCTGCGATCGCATTTACGATCTGCCAGTAAGCAACGAATTTGGTCGCCACCCATCTGGTATGGTGACCCTCGACGTATCACCCGTTTTACAGAGCAATCAGAATATGCAGAGTTCGGCAGAAGCAGTCGACGTGCTCATTATTGGCGCAGGCCTGTCAGGTATTGGTGGAGCATGCCAGTTACGTAGCAAGTGCCCCAATCAGAGTTTCATAATCCTCGAGTCGCGAGAAGCCAGCGGCGGTACATGGGATCTGTTCCGATACCCTGGCATCCGCTCTGACAGCGACATGTACACCATGAGTTATGGTTTCAAGCCTTGGCGCGATGCCGCCGCCATTGCCGACGGCGATAAAATTCTTCGCTACATCCGAGAAACCGCCACGGAGTATGACGTCGAGCGGCACATTCGCTACCGACATAAGGTCGTTGCGGCACACTGGTCCTCTGCAGAAAAACGTTGGCGGGTGACCGCCGAGCGCGGCGATACCGGTGAGCAAATCACTTTCAGCTGCAAATTCATCTTTAGTTGCAGTGGCTATTATGACTATGAGTCGGGTTACACCCCGGATTTCGAGGGCATCGATCACTTTCAGGGACAGCTATTCCATGCCCAGCATTGGCCCGAAGCGCTCGACTATGCAGGCAAACGGGTTGTAGTAGTGGGCAGTGGCGCTACCGCGGTCACTCTGGTGCCCACCATGTCTCATCACACGAGCCACCTCGTGATGCTGCAACGCTCACCGACCTACATCGCCAACGTCCCACAGGAAGATCCGACTGCGCGACTGTTACGAAAATTCTTGCCCATTAGCTGGGCCTTCCGCCTGACACGTTGGAAAAAAGTCCTTTTCCAAATTTACCTATATCAGCTCTCGCGGAGACGACCAAAAGACTTGCGGCGCTTTCTCCTTGGTCAAGTGCGCGAGGAACTGGGCCCCGACTACGATGTGGCAACTCACTTCACGCCTCGCTACGACCCTTGGGATCAACGCCTGTGCGCAGTGCCCGATGGAGACATGTTTGCTGCTATTCGTGAGGGACGGGCAGAAGTGGTCACCGATCACATCGACCATTTCACCGCCGCCGGCTTGCAACTCAAGTCAGGGGCGCACCTTGAAGCCGATATTGTGGTGCTGGCAACGGGACTCAACCTCAAGTTTGTCGGCGGGGTCGAGTATCAGATCGACGGCAAACCTGTCGACTTTACCCAGCACTATATTTATCGCGGCATGATGTTCTCCGATATACCCAACTTGGCCTTTACAGTTGGCTATACCAACTCCTCCTGGACGCTCAAAGTCGAACTCACCGCAAACTACATGTGTCGACTGCTCAATCATATGCAAAAGCAAGGGCTCGACTGCGTTGTGCCGCGATTGAAAGGCAGCATACAAGAGGAGCCCTTTCTCGATTTTAACGCGGGATATGTGTTGCGCTCACGGAACCGTTTTCCAAAGCAGGGCAACCGGTTACCGTGGAAAAACTATCAGAATTACATTAGGGATTTCATTAGCTTGCGCCTTGGCAGACTGCGCGACAAGGAACTGGAGTTCCACTAGTGACCGTCTTTCTTCTGTCGCTTATGCTCGCCTGCCACGTGTACCGCGAGTACTGCGCCCGGCGGGCTTTACCGCACATTCACCATGCCGATTTTGATACCGAGGTGATGCAAATAGGGGATACCTACATCGCTCGAAGAGCGGCACGCAACGGTGATAAAAGAACCATTATCTGCTTCCCCGGTTTTCTGGAGGACATGCGCTATTTTACGGCGTTATATCGGGATAGCGACGCAGAGCTGATACTGGTTAACAACGCTAATTACCATTTCCCTTTCGCCGCACCGGGCAGTCCCATCAGCCCGTTGAAACTCAGCTGTGCGGAGAACCCTTTTTCGATTGGCTCGATCGAACATGACGCGTTTTATCTGGGTTTGATTTTGGAACAACTGGCAACAGGGAACGACATTTTCGCGCACGGGCACTCCCGGGGTGGCGCCGTGATCCTCGATATGGGCCGACAGTATCCTAGCCTCACTCAATCAGCGGTCCGCCCCGTCACAGCCATTTTGGAAGCACCGGTATTACCTCAGGCCCGCACAGCGGGCAATGCCTCAAAGCCGCTGCAACATCGGCTGTATTGCTATCTCATGCCCATCGTCTTCGGTCGCTTGCGTCATATCAGTGCCGAGCGGCTTCTCACGATGCCAATGATGAATCCCACTACGCCACTCAAGACCGGGCTCTGTCGCTCTCTCTTCAGCGTGTCCAAGGATTACCGCACCTGCGTTAAACAAGTGCAGTCGATCGTCTCATGGCAGCGTCAAACGTCTGTTGATGTTTTTCGCCACTTTCCCAAAGTCGCTGTCGTGATAGGAGAAAAAGATGGCACGCTGGATCGAGCAAGCATGAAGAGCAGTGCGGCGCGCGGCCGAGCATGCCATGACGGTGTCTCCATCGTAGAGACGACAGGCACCAACCACTTCATCAGCCTCGAGCAACCCGAGACCATGCGCGCGCTCTCGCAGCAATAACTCAAGCAATGACGCTGACAGCTCGACCCGAGTGAACGCCGGAGGCGTCGGGTCCACGAAGGGTGAATTACCCTCGGTGCGCTCCCGATACTTTTAACTCGGCTGCTTATCCCCTTCATCAAAAGAGATGGGCCTCTCGGGCACGACCAAAAGAATCACTCCCACACCTCGAGGTTATTACAGCGGGCCATGCGACGAACAAGAGTGGTAGTGAGTACCTGCTCCATACCGCAGACCTCCAGCAACGATCTCACTTGATCTCTCTTCTCTTGTGAGAAATCAGCGAAGGCATCGTGCACGCGCTGAAGTAGATAAAATCGATGCGGTTGAGCCAGCGCAGTAATCTGCTCGCCCCGCACGTTGAAATCCGCGGTTCCCAAGGCCTCAGCCAAGCGCCCTACCGCTCGCGAACCCGCCGCGGGCTGACGCTCATTAAGCCAGCTATTGATCAAAGCTGCTGCAGCCCTCGTCTCAGGCACAAAGTCCTCGGCGAGTATCTTCAGAACCTGCACCAGTGTCTCGGGCACGTCGTCCTCCGCCACGAAATCACTGGCGGCGTCGAAGAACTCGGGGGCATCCTGATCTTCACGATTCATCCGCTCTACCCATCGGTAAACGGCGGGTGCCCGCCGCTGCATCAGTCTCGCGGGGTAAGGGTCGCGGCCTAAGTGGGCATGCATAGGCCCTAGCAATCCAAAATCACCAATGCAGGGCCGCCAGCCCAGCAGATAAGGGAAGCAGTTGAAGTGGGTGTTCAGCGCGTCGAGGTACTGGAGGTACAAATCCTCCACTATCTTTTGGCTACGCTCGGTCACACCAAAGATCATCGCCGCATGCCGCATGCGATTCATCATGGCTTCGGTTTTTTCCTCGCGCTGCGGCACATCGCGCTGCGAGTGCAAAAAGTGATGGCGCACAAACTCGAGATTGTCCTCGGGGAAGTTCCAACGGTAGTGCATGGCCGGTCGCAAAAGGCCATCGGTGCCGATGACATCAAACAGGGCGCTGATTACTTGTTGCCGCGGACCAAGAGGTCGACAGGGACGCCCGTTGGCAGCCTCAAAGTGCTCGATGATAGCAGCCCCATCGCGAATGACGTCCCCGTCGGGAGTCACGAGTGTCGGAATAGTGGGTAGCTCACTCTTCGGAAGCACCTCTGCTTTAAAACTCTCATGCCCGGTTGACCGTTCCGCAAAGGGGATCCGATTCTTAATCAGGTAACTGCGCGCGCGTCCCGAGTACAGGGAGTGCGGCATGGCATAGAGGATGTGCTGCCCTGCCACGCTAAGGGTTGCGCCTAAAGCGATAGGCCACTAGAAACGGCAACAGTATGAGTCCTGTGAGGAGCCCCACGATCACCGGGGTCCGCCAGTGTTGGTGAAGCGTGTTGAGCGCCAACTGCTTGATATGGCCATACCCCAGCGGCATCTCAAGCACCTTGTTGTCTTGCTTATATTGCTCATAGGCCGACAGCATTCGCTGAAGACGCGCAGGGTGCAACGAAGCCAGGTCTTTGCTCTCGCCAGGGTCCTCTTTAATATTGAACAGGCGCCACTCACCATCACCCAGCGGTTTGCGGTTCACTACTATTTTATAGTCGCCGAGAAACAGTGCGGCATTGCCCGCCAATTCATACCCCACCGCCTCATCGGCGCTGTATACCCGGTCGGCGCTACCCGACAACACCGGAGCCAAATCCCGCCCGATTATGGGTTCCACAGGACGGCCTCCGTATCGATCATCAGGAGGCTGCACACCCGCAAAAGCCAGCACAGTCGGCGTGATGTCTGTCACAAAAGTAAACGCGTCGCTCAGCACACCTCGTTGAGGCAACGACTCACCTGCAACAATGAGAGGCACCCGCATGCCGCCCTCTCCCGCATAAAACTTGTAGTACGCCAGAGGGCTGACTGCTGCGCTGGCGAAGCTGGGACTGATGGTGCTGAAGCTGCCTTTCAGGCCGAGCGTTTCGTAATCGGTGTTGTAGCCCATTGCGCTCATCTGCTGTCGATTCATAAAGGCATCCGGATCAGCAGGCCCCGATGCCTCGGCACCGTTATCGGAGGTAAAAATGAAGATCGTATTGTCGAACTGATCCTGACTTTTTAGGTAGGAGATTAAACGACCAATGTGGTGATCCATCGCTTCGACCATGCCTGCATAAACGGCCATCCGTTTGGCTTCATAGCGCTGCTGGTCTGCGTTGAGTGTCTGCCAGTCTTCAGTGGTTTGCATGCCGACCATCTCGACATTGGGTGGGATGACGCCGAGGGCTGCAGCACGACGTTGGCGCGCGTCACGGATCGCATCCCAACCTTCGTCATAGATACCTATATAAGGGTCAATAAATTTTTGCGGCGCCTGCACCGGTATATGCACCGCTTGAAAAGGCAGGTAAGCAAAGAACGGACGCTCGTCTGCTATGTGGCTGTCGATGAATTGAATAGTTTTATCCACCAAAAACCTCGAAGAATAAAAGTCCTCGGGTAACTGATAAGGCTCTCCATCTGCGTACCAATTGGCTTTGTCATACAGCGGGATATAGGGCCGCTGCTCCCAGTTATCGGCACCGGAATCGGCGAGCGCAACGGTACGCTCAAACCCCCGGCGACTGGGTAACAGCTCTGGCGTGCTGCCCAGATGCCACTTGCCCGCCATGTAAGTGTGATAACCGGCCCCCTCCAGGAGGGTCGCGACAGTCACCACGTTATGTCCCAAGACCCCGCGATAGTGCGGATAGCGCTTTTGCTCAGGAGCCAGCATTTCAGGAATGTTTGGCACCCCAGCCAAATGCGCGTCGACTCCCGTCAACAGCATCGCCCGCGCAGGCGCGCAATTAGCGGCAGTGTGATAATTGGTGAAGCTGACACCGGCTGCAGCAAGCGCGGAAAGGCTAGGTGTGTTGATCTCACTGCCATAGGGCGCAATATCAGAGAAGCCCAAATCATCGGCCAAGATCAGAACAATATTAGGCGGGCGCTGTATAGACGCGCCTATTGCCTCACCGGTAGCAGAGAGAGAACCCTCTGCCGCCAAACTCACGGGCGCAACCAATACCGTGGTCGACAGCAGCGTCCAAACCAGTGACAGGTGTCTCAAACGCTCAGACCCGAGCGGGGAGTCGGCGTGCTGCAATCAGCAAAATCAGCGTCACAATGACCTCGGGCGCGATGAGATTCACGGCGAGCGCCGCGTCGTGCAGTAGCCAGGCCACAATCCGACCGACAGCGGTCAGCGAGAGCAAAATCATCGGCGAGTAAAACCAGACGGGTCGTTGGCGGGTGAGACCCATCAGAATGCACACGCCTAGAGTCAGGAAGAAAGCCGACATATCGCCGACCTGAGAACTGAGGCCGACGCCGCTACCCAGCGTCAGTCCGAATTCCGGTGCCACACCAGCGGGCGCCAGTAGCCAACGTAGGCCCGTTATCAAGAACAGTATTCCGCATAGCAGAACCAGCAGCCTGATCGCCGTATTCATGCCCGCTAACCTCGGTCTGCAATGACTTGCATCATGCGATGCGCTGTTTCCAGACCTGAATTTTGGTTTTGCCCGGTAACAAACCGCTGCTCGTCATCCACCACCACGTGCGTAGCAAACAAATCCCGAAAGGCAGTCTGACTCTCGTAGAGCGCGCCTGCCCTCCGCAATTCAGTCTCCGGGTGCAGCGGCGTCATTTCGATACCAAGCTCCTTGATCTGCTTATCGGAGACGCCCGTCATGCGGCGCCCTGAGATCAGGGTGTTGCCTTCTTTGTCCCTGGCATTAACAAGCCCCAAGACGCCGTGGCACACCCCGCCAATTACTGCAGCGCGCTCCCCGTAAAAGGCCTCAGACACTTTCTCGGCCATAGCGGGGGTTTGCGCCAAGTCATAGGCCGCGCCCCAACCTCCAGAAATAAACACAATGTCATACTGACTGATATCGACATCAGCAATAGCAAGCGAGTTGCGTGCTTTAGTTTGAGCCACCGAATCGTTGAGGTAGCGCTTGTCTTCCGGCGTGCGAATCACGTAGGACAGAGTCTGTGGGTCGATGGGTATCTGCCCACCCTGAATACTGGCCATATCAACCGCCATGCCCGCGTCCAAAAAGCTGTAATAAGGGTGCGTAAACTCCGAGGCCATCACGCCCGTTTCGGGACCCTCGGTCTCTCCCGGGGCAGCCAGCACGGTATGGCTCGTTGTAATAATCAGCGCTCTTTTGCCACGTAACTCTACCTGCGAACCCTCGTATTCGGGGTGCAGACCAGCCGCATGCAGAATCGTCGGCAGCGCCGTCGCCACAACAACGAGCAGTCCCAGCATAACGCCCAGACCTATAAGCAGCTTTTTCATGAAGCTCCTCCTTTTAAATACGTATGAAGCGATGCAAATGAATAAATTGGCAGTGTTACTGTCATATTATGCGGGTTCTGCAGCCACCGCAACAACAACCGATAGCGATACGACTCATTACGATTCAATCCTCAATCGATCGCTACCCACCCCGCGACTATGGCGCGCCCGAGCCGCGGGCATTTCTCGGACACCAGACTGTCCGCTTGAATGGATTCATCAGCAAGGCGCCGAACTATGTCGACCTCATCTCTGATGAGCGCCTACTTACCGTCATAGACCACTTTATAGCTTCTCATTGCGGGGAGTGCCGTGTTCAGCTCGGGAAAGACGCTGCATAGTAGTGGTATCAATACCGACGGCACCAAACGCCGAGCGATCGTCGCTTCATACCTGCTGGGTCGGCTGCGGACACAAGACAATCATTTCTTGCACACCACCGTCGAGCAAGCAAAGCAATGGCCCAAGAAAGTGCGTCAACTTCTTGGCTATGACCTGTACGCGCACTGCGACCAGCAGATTTAGGGCGGGCCTTTGGGCTACTGCGGGTACGACAGGCGCAGTTCGTTGTTTAAAGAAGGCACCTGACGCAACTCAGCGCCACGCTCCAATAACGACCTATCAGCTCTCGAATAACTGTTTGCGCAATCGATCTTTACGTACTTTGCCACTCGGAGTCCGGGGCAGGTCCTCAACAACTTCGACCCGCTCCGGAATTTTCTGTCGAGCAAGCCCCTGATTCTCGGTGAAAGCGGCCACCGACTCTTGCGACAGTGCTTCACTGCCAGGCTGCAAAATAATAAATACGCACACACCCTCTCCCAACCGTTCATGAGGCATGGCAACAACGGCCGCTTCTTTCACATCGGGATGCAGATGAAGACAATCTTCGATCTCTTTTGCGCTGATATTTTCACCGCCGCGAATAATGATGTCTTTTTTTCTATCGGTAATCAGAATCGCGCCATCTGCCGTTCTTCGGCCAATATCACCCGTGTAAAAGAAACCGTCTTTCGTGTGTGCTTCTGCATTTTGATCAGGGTCGGCATAGCCTAGGAACATCCCCGAACCACGCGCGGTGATCTCGCCATCCTCGCCGTCAGGGATCTCCTCGCCATTATCATCGACGATACGCACTTCGTAGCCATAGGGGTGGCCGTCGGTAGTAGCCGCCAGTTGAGCATTATCCAGCCAGCCCAGTGTGATAATCGGCGCCTCCGTGCTGCCGTAAACACGAACCGTGCGGCAGTTCTCGAGCACGTCATAAGCTCGCAAGACTAGAGGTGGGGGCACGGCAGCGCCGCCACAGGAGAAGACGCGCATAGTCGGCAACGCGTCGCCTCGACGTTCGGCCGCGTCTACTAACTCCTGAAGAAAAGGCGTTGCGCCAACCGTCATCGTCCCACCAACTCGATGTATGAAGTCAATGCACTGATCGGCGTCCCATCGCTCCATCAAGGCCGAGCGTCCGTCGCGGATAAACGGCAGGTTTAGACCACTGCTATAACCGGTGATGTGGGTAATCGGTGACGGCATTATCATGACGTCGGAAGCATCGGTACCGGAATGGTCGCTCGTATTGTCGATGATACGAATAAGGGTGTTGTGGCTATGCAACACCGCCTTTGGGAAACCTGTAGTGCCGGATGTGTAGAGCCGACACTTCACGGAGTTGGGATCGATAGTCGGTAAATCCGCCTTGTCGGCTGGCTCACAATCGATCAGCTGCTCGTACTGGACAGTGCCGGGATACTCGGTGATGGACCGAAGCGTCACCACATGCTGGAGGCTGGGCAAGTCCGAGCGAAGCCCCGAAATCATGTTGACGTAATCGATGCTCCGATGCTGATCGGGGATAAATATCAGCTTGCTGGCGGCATCACCCAAAATAAAACGCAGCTCGGCATCTCGATAAATGGGCACAATGGGGTTTACCACCAACCCCAGTGCCGCCGCCGCAATATCAATCACAGCCCCCTCTCGCCAGTTCGGCAACTGAAAGCTGATCACGTCGCCCTGCCGTAAGCCCAAGGTATTTAAGGCTGCGATGAGCCGTAAAGCCTCTTCGGCAATAGCGCCATACGTTGCGTCAGGTTCACTCTCCAAGTAAATCGCAACGTCATTGGGTTGCGATTGCGCCTTTTTGAATGCCTCTATCGCTATCGTCGTGTCACGCCATTCTGAAGCGTCCCGGGACAGTCTATCGTCGCTGATAGTGATCATAATTCAGTGAGCACCTTGCATTGTGTTGTGGGTGATCTGAGCGCCTCAAAAGCAGCCGGCATCTCATCTAGTTTCACCACATCTGTAATCATCGCTGTCGCATCGATTCTTTGCTGGCCCAGCATGGCGATGACCGTCTCGAAGTCGTCGCGGGTATAGGCGATGGCAAAGTACAGCCGTAACTCTTTCACCAGAGCGAGAACGGGCACTATCGTGTCTGGCTCTTCGCAGACGCCGACAGGGACAATTCGCGACCGGCGAGGCGCAATTTCGATCGTCTCCTGAAGTAAGCCCGGGGCGCCTACGCACTCAAAAATCACATCCGGAGCACCCCCGCTCACATCGCCAAACTCCTCCCCCAGCGTGGCTCCGGGGGTGAGGGTGCCGGTGGCGCCCAGCTGCGTCGCCAGCGCGAGTCTTTGCTCGGCCATCTCCGACACCAATACATGCCGTGCACCAAAAAATTGGCACCAAAGCGATACCGCAAGACCAACCGGTCCACCGCCAATAATGAGCACCCGTTCTCCAGCCTTGAGCTGGGCTATCCGCACAGCGTGAAGTCCAACAGCAAGGGGTTCGATCAGCGCCGCGCTCTGCATGGCCAAGTCATCAGGCAGCTTAAGCGTTTCACTGGCGCCGGTTTTCACATATTCGGCAAATCCGCCGGGACTATTCATCCCAGTCAATTTCACCTGAGCACACTCAAATGGGCGTCCGTTGACGCACGACACACAAACGCCACAGCCAATAAAAGGCAGAGCCGTCACGCGATCACCAATCTCCCATTGACCTTTTAGGCCAGACCCCACCTCGGCAACATGACCACAAAATTCATGCCCCAAAATCGAGTCGCACTCCGCGGCGAAAGCCCCTTCTCGAGTCGAATGCAGGTCCGTGCCACAAATGCCGCAATAGCTAACCTTAACCACCAATTCTGCGGCTTCTGGCGAAGGATCTGGAACCGTCTCCACCTGCAGAGGTTCTCCCAGCTTCTTCAATACTGCTGCTTTCATAACGGCATCACCTATGCGCTTGTGAGTGAGTCAAGATCGTCACAATCCATAAAACCACGTTTACCAAAATGCCGCATCAAACTTTTCACTTGCTCGCCGCAGTGCCTTCAGCCGGTCTGATATCTAACACCCTGCAACCGTTTTTTTGACTTTAACTCAAATTAAGTTGAGAATAACTCAAATATTTTCTGCGCCGCTGACGGCAATTACAGCGTCTTTTTACTAACAATATCAGGCTCCAGGATTCTGTGGTGCGTTAACCGGCGCAGATTTACTGGAACCGAATGACTCACTACCGAGCGCACTGATGAGCACACAAAACGAGACGCTAGACTTATCAAGCGAATCCTTCTTAAGGGAACCGCATGCCGCTTACAGACAAGGCAGGGAGCAGTGCCCCGTCTATCGGGTGCCCGACCAAAACGTTGTGATGGTGTTCGGTTACGACGAAGTCCTTGAAGCCCTGATGAAACCGAAGGTCTTTTCGAGCAAAAATGAAGAGTCGATTCTGGGTGCGTCAGCTTATAACCCTAAGTGTCAGGAAATTTACAAAACGGGTTGGCCTCAGGTGCCTACCCTGCTCAATAATGATCCCCCTTCTCATACTCGATTTAAAAAATTGGTGAACCAAGCCTTCACGAGAGAGCGGGTCGCCGGAATGCAGGATCATATTGAGACGATGGCAGATAGGTTGATCGACGCCTTCATTGATAAGGGTGAATGTCAATTTATCGATCAATTTGCAAACCCGCTTCCTTGTCAGGTCATCGCTGAGCAGCTTGGCTTTCACGAGCAAGACATCGCCAAAGTGAAAGTCTGGAGCGATGCATTTATTGACCTTATCGGGACCGACATGACCTCTGAAGAGCAAGTCGAGCGAGCGAAGCGTGTGGTGGAGTTTCAGCATTACATGAAACAGTGCCTGGACGAGCGCCGCACCCAACCGCGTAAAGACGTGCTGACTGACCTCGTTAACGCTCGGGTCGACGACGAGACGCCCCTGAATGAAGCGGAGCTATTAAATGTTGCTCAAGCCCTGCTTGTTGCGGCGAATACCACCACCTCGCATATGCTCTCGGGTGGGCTCCTGACCCTGATCAACAATCCAGACCAGTACGCTAAGGTCCGAGATAACCCGGCCCTGATACCTAATATGGTCGAGGAACTCCTCAGATTTCAGACGCCTACTCAGGGCATGTGGCGGAGGGCCTCTGAGGACACTGAGTTGGGTGGCGTAGCGATTGAGCAGGGGACAATGCTGATGCTGTTGTTTACTTCAGCAAACCGCGACAAGAAGTATTTCACCAACCCCGATAGCTTTGAAGTAGACCGAGACTTTTCGACAGCGCACGTTGCTTTTAGTCGCGGAGTCCATACCTGCATCGGCATGATGCTTGCACGCCAGGAACTGGTGTGCGCATTTAGACAGCTCTTTAAACGACTCGATAACATCAGGCTGTCTGAGAGCAGCCCACAACCCCTCTACGAAGCAAACTTGATCTTTCGCGGCCTTGACCAGCTCAACATAACGTTTACGGCGCGGTAGTGCGCGCGACCAGCCCTCAGTGGCTCTGGCGACAGCTGCTCAGGGAAAGCGTTGGCCCGAGATTCAGTGAGTGGCAAACCCGCACATGGGCAGCATGGTCTGTAAGAATATGCGGTGCGCGTCTTTCAAGCCGACGCCTCTGTCGAAATAAACAGACGAGCGCAATCCAATTGTGAGGGCGTAACACACTTCAGCAGCATCCACCGCGCTCTGCCCCAGAGTAGAGGGCGCCTCTTCAAAAAGCGTGACTAAATAGGATTTACATACTTCATCGAATTGGTTTTTTGCCCGACACAGCTCAGTATGATTCACGGCCACACCAAAGCACTCCAACATAATGCCGATCTCCTTGCGTGACCGCGCCTTACCTTTAAACCAAAAGTCGGCAAGCGCGTGAATCTGATCCAGCGGTGTTTCTCTGCTTAATGCTTCGACCTGTTCCAAAATGCGGCCTGCAACCGACTCAAAGTACTCGAGCAAAATCGAGTCTTTACCGGAAAAGTAATAGCAGAGGTGACTGGCCGACATGTCAGCGCGGTTGGCGATGTCTTGCAGCGACGTATTGACGTAGCCCTCCGCTTCGATGCAGTCGTGCAAGGACTTGAATATCTTGCGGCGACGACGCTCACCGGGGCCAACCGGCTTTTCTGAAGATTGTTTTTTAATTGCCAAGTCGACTCACCGCATGCTGCAGACGCTAACGATCCATGTTACCGAATGGTTATCGCAGTGGGAACTCGCACGCCAAGACCACCAGATCTTGATGCCCGCCAATCGAGCCGCACAGAGACGACTAGGTGGAAGACCGCGATATCCGCTCATTACAGGCCGAGTGAGCGCCCAATAATCTCTTTCATGATTTCGGTTGTGCCGCCGTATATTGTTTGCACTCGACCGTCTCGCCAAGCTCGGGAGATACTGTAATCGTCCATATATCCGTACCCGCCATGGAGCTGGAGACATTTATCGTTCACTTTGTTTTGTAGCTCAGTGGTCCACCATTTCGCCATAGCGGCCTCCTCTGGGCTGAGCTCATTGTGGTTTAAGGCCACAACGCAGCGATCGACAAATTCCTGCCCTATACGTATTTCGGTATTCATTTCCGCTAATGCAAAGCGGCTATTTTGAAAAGAACCGATGGGTTGACCAAATGCCTCTCTTTCCTTCACATAGGCTAACGTGAGCTCGAAGCTGTATCGCGCCGCACTAATAGCCGATACCGCAATGTTCAGCCGCTCCTGAGGCAAATTAGACATCATGTAATAGAAGCCCTGATTTTCGCTCCCCAACCGGTTCGAAACAGGCACATGGCAATCAGCGAAGGACAGCTCGGCCGTGTCCTGGCAGTGGCGACCGATTTTTTTGAGATTATTACTGCGCGTGAAACCCGGCGTCCCCGCCTCCACAACCATCAGGGTGATACCTTTATGTCGATCAGTCCCTGTGCGCGCCGCTAACACCAACACATCGGCGTTAATGCCATTAGAAATAAACGTTTTAGCCCCATTAACCACATAGTGATCGCCCTCCCGCACGGCAGTTGTCGCCAAACGACCCAAGTCAGAGCCGACACCCGGCTCGGTCATTGCGATGGCGGAGATCAGCTCGCCCGAGCACAAACCCGGCAACCACCGCTGCTTTTGTGCCTCATCGCAGAATTCGATGAAGTACGGAATGATGATGTCATTATGCATGGCGATGCCTGAGCCCGCGCTGCCGACGCCCGCTAACTCGAACTCCTCCATGATGATCTGGTTGAAGCGAAAATCGTCGACCCCCGCACCCCCTAGCTCAGTGGGCACTTGCGTACCTAAAAAACCGCCGCTTCCCGCTGCAGTGAACATTGACCGATCACAGATACCGTTCGCTTCCCATCGCGCGTTGTGGGGCACGACCTCTGCCTGTACAAATTTTCGGAAGGCGTCTCGAAACAAAGCATGATCTTGTTCGAAATGATTACGCTCCATGGATCCCCACCTTGATGTTTAGAAAAAAGCACTGCGCGCTGGCAGCAAAGACGCTCCGTGTTCATCCAAGGCGTTTGATTACCCGGGCAACGGGGATGGTAACCACTTTCAAATGGCGCGGCAATAAATTGAGTGTATTACAAGAAAACTTGAGTTGTTCTCAATTAAAGTTCCTAAAACGGATTGAGTGCGATATGCTCTCGAGAGTTGCGAGGGCGCCCATGCAGCGGCCTGCTTCGATACCGCAGCCAGAGGAAACTACCGTGGCCAAACAACACGCTCTCTATGAACCCAGCAGACATTCAGCCCAAAGCTACGAGGACATTCTAGCCTCTGATGCCGTGCCCTCTCCTGATTTTTATCGGGAAGGCGCAAACCCGGCCGCAGAACTGGAGCCATACGCCACGTCCCGTTACTACGACTCTGGTTTTTTTCAAAAAGAAGTGGATTACCTCTGGCCCAAAGTCTGGATATGGGCCTGCCGAGAGGAAGAAATACCCAATGTCGGCGATCACTTGGTCTTTGATCTCGCCGGATACTCTTTACTCATTGTTCGTTCATCTGCGTCGGAAATTAAAGCGCTTCACAACTCGTGCTTGCACCGCGGACGCCAACTGATCGAATGTGACGGTCAAGGCGCCAAGGTGCTCCGCTGCCCCTTTCACGGTATGGCCTGGAACCTCGATGGGTCATTGAAACTCAATCCTTTTGCTTGGGACTCGCCGCAGTGGGAGGGCGAAGATACGAGCCTACCCGAAGCGCTTGTCGCCACCTGGGGAGGCTTTGTCTTTATTAATATGGACCTCGCCGCCGCGCCCTTGGAGGACACCCTGGGCCCTATCCCCGATCACTTCGCACGATACGAACTGGAAAACCGATATAAGGCAGTGCACGTTAGCAAGAAAATCCGCGCAAATTGGAAGGCATCGACCGAAGCCTTCATGGAGACGCATCACGTTGTTGGTACGCACCCACAGGGGCTACCCATGACTGCAGACTCTAATACCCAGTATGACCATCCCAGTGAGTATGTCGGGCGACAAATCTGCGCGCACGCAGTGCAAAGCCCCCATATTGCCGGAGAACTCGCGCAACAAGACATCTTCGACGCGTTCTTCGGTTCCGGGCAGCACGATGTGGACGACGAGTCGAGACTGCTTGTGCCTGAAGGAATGAGCGCCAGAGCCTACGCTGCGCAAATTATGCGCACGCAACTGTCGACCATCACGGGCGAGGATTACAGCGAAGCAGGAGACGCCGAATTTACCGACTCGCTAATGTATAACGTCGCGCCCGCGATGAGTTTCTGGGGCGGCTTCTATCAAAATATCGTCTACCGATTTCGGCCCAATGGCAACGACCCTGAGAGCTCGATCATGGATATCGTGATTCTCAGACCCGTACCGAAAGACGGGCCACGCCCAGGTCCCGTTCCTATCATGCATCTAGACTTCGATGATCCAGTGACGCTAGCGGGCGAAACGATGGGCGAGGGGCTTGCCGTCGTATTTGAGCAAGACGCCATTAACTTGCCATGGGTCCAAAAAGGGCTCCGTGCCAGCCGAACCGGTACGGTCGAGTTCACGAACTATCAGGAGATGCGCCTTCGTCTGCATCATCGACTGATAGATCGCTTAATTGCAGAAGGAGAAGCCGAGGTATGAGGCCAACACTATTTTCGTTATCCGTCTTAGCAATCTGCCTCCCATTAGCGTCCTTTCAGGCGAGCGCGGAGGTCGCAGAGTCGTATAAATGCAAGATGAATGCGGGCGTGACCCGGGCGCAAATTGCCGAGATGGGCGAAATGTACATCAAGCTTGGCGAATCCAAAAACGTTAGCGATTTTCAGCTCAGTATTTTGTTTCCCATGTATACGTCCGACATGTCAGCGGGAACCTTCTTCTGGAACGGCACGTCTCCCAGCCTCAGCAGGCTGGAAGAAGCCATTGCCATTTGGGAGAGCCCTGAAAACTCCCAAGCACAGACGCTCTGGCTGAAATACGTCAAAGACTGCGAAAGCGCCAGTCTTTTCAGCGCAATACCGATCAACTAGTCCTCGCTGCGGCTGCAACCCTCAGCGGCGAGACCGGAGAACACCAATGCTCATTGCGGAAAATTATCAGTCTATGACGATAGAACGACGTGCAAACGGCGTCGCCATCGTCACGTTAAACAGACCCGAAAAGCTCAATGCGGCCAATAGCGTCATGCACACGGAGCTCACGCGCTTTAGCACCGATTTTGCCAATGATGATGATCTGCTAGCACTGGTCATTACTGGCGCTGGCCGTGCCTTTTGTGCCGGCGGAGATTTCAGTCCAGAAGACCAAGTTTCGGGCGGTGACGACGGTAAAAAGCTCTGGAGAGAGTCCCGTCAGATTGTAGAAAACATGCTCGCTTGTGAAAAACCGATTATTGCAGCCGTTAACGGGTATGCACTTGGGCTGGGCGCGACGGTGGCACTACTCGCTGACGTAGCCGTGGTGTCACCCTCGACTCAGTTTGCCGATACGCATGTCAACATGGGTATTGGTGCTGGCGACGGTGGGCAGGTGATATGGCCCTTTCTTATCGGCGTCAATCGCGCCAAGTATTACCTTATGAGTGGTGACAAAATTGGCGGTAAAGAGGCTGTAGAAATGGGCCTCGCAAGCTTTATGGTCTCTGAAGACGAGCTGTTATTGCCTCGTGCGATCGAGATTGCCTCAAAGCTTGCGGGTGGCGCACCGCTTGCAGTGGCGGCATCGAAAATGGCGGTCAATGCTTATCTGAGGTCGGTTAGCGCAATGGTCTTTCCCCTCGCGGCGCAAGCTCAGGAAAACACAATGGCAAGTGCCGATCATCAGGAGGCCATTCTGGCTTTTCGAGAAAAACGCGCTCCTCACTTTAAAGGGCAGTAGCGTTTTTGCCGCCCACCCGGCACCGAATTCCCCGCAGCCAAACGTTTACATACAGCAAAGGAACCAGTCGATGTCAGAAACCTACAGAAAAATAGTCGCGCACAAGTACTCGAAGAACTTCCGGGAAGCTAGCGAAATCGTCAGTGCCGACATCGATGAGCCCGGTCCCGGTCAGTTGCTGATTAAGACGCGTTTCGGAGGAGTGAACGCATCGGACGTCAATATTAGCGGCGGCGTCTATTTTTCTGACGGCAACTTTCCCTTCGATCTAGGCTGCGAATCCGTTGGAGAGGTTGTCGCAGTTGGTCCCGATGTGACCCAGTTCAAAGTGGGCGACGCGGTCGCCTCGCCGCAAATGGGTAGTGCTTACACCGAGATGCTCTGTCGTGATATCGACCAATTTATCAAGGTACCCGAATGCTCTCCCGACTATTTAGCGGTTTCGGTAGCGGGCTTAACGGCCTCAATTGGCTTATATGAAGCCGGCAAGATGGGTTCGGACGAGACCGTTCTGGTCACAGCGGCAGCGGGAGGTGTGGGTAATTGGTGCGTGCAACTCGCCAAACTTGCGGGCAATCATGTTATCGGGACCTGTAGCACAAGGGAGAAAGCGGAAGAGCTCAAAGGCATTGGTTGTGACAGAGTCATCGTTTACTCAGAAGAAGATCTTGGAAACGTGCTGGCGACCGAATATCCCAACGGGATCAATTTAATTTTTGAGCAGGTCGGGGGCGCAACTTTTGACACCTGTATCGATCACCTCGCGCAGCGAGGGAGAATGCTGATTTGCGGTTTCATATCGGAATATATGGGAGATCCCAAAGAAGTGACTGCCCCCCGGATTTATCACAAGCTCCTGTGGAAATCGGCGCAGCTGCAGGCATTTCTCTATAAAGATTGGCCCGATAAGCTCGCAAGCCACCTTGAAAAGCTCATGAGGCAAGTGGCCAACGGTGACATAAAACCCTTACTCGACCCCAAAGTGTTTCAGGGCATCGAGAGCGCAGCAGACGCGCTGGAATACCTTCATTCGGGAAAGAACACAGGCAAGGTCGTGGTGACATACTAACCACAACAATGCCCACAGCAACGATACGAACTCATGCTCTCAAACGTGAGACGCGGGATGGCCCTATGAACAAATATCTCTTGGCTTGGTCATTGATACTCCTTGGAGCCATGACATCGATGTGGGCGTCTGCCTCGGAGCTCGCCCCGTCTGACGCATCTAATACCGCCCAACGTAATACAGGCCCCGTGGCAGATCGGCTCGCGATCCGCGAGTTGATTGAATCCTACAACGCAGCCGTCATAGAAAAAGACGCAGACAAGTGGATCGCAAACTGGGCTGATGATGGCGTGTGGAATTTGGGCGGGGGCAACATCTACGGCAAAGAGAGCATTCTGGAGTCATGGTTAACCATTATGGCGCCGTACGAACACGCGGCCGTATTCGGCCAGCCCATCTTCATTCAGGTAGAGGGCGATCAAGGCGTCGCACATTGGCATACTAATGAGCGACTGAGATTATTTAGTGGCACTGAAATGTTGGCAGTCGGACGTTACAAAGACCGCTACATCCGCTCCGGTGGCGTTTGGCTGATCAAACGCCGTGACTACAGCGTGGTCTTCACCGCTTCGAGTCATTCATCTTTGAGCGAAAAATAGAACTGAAGACCGCGAACAGTCGCCCTACCCGGGGTCGCGGCAGGACTCGAAGCACCGACGCGTGCATAACTGACAACCGCATCGCGTCGGCCTAATCCTGAACAGTTATGAAGAGGTGATGTTTATGTCAATTAATCGGCGCCACTTATTGGCTAGCAGTGTTGCGCTGAGCGCTATAAATCCAGCGCTCACTAAAGCAAATCCAGAACTTTTGAGCCCCAAGGAACTCCCCATTGCCTCCTTTGATAACTCGCGCGATACGCATCCTGGCGCCATTGGCTTTAACGTCGAGGATAGGCTTGCGATCATCAACCTGTGCAACTCTTACGCCAGCGGATACGATGCCGCCGATCTTGAGCGCTGGTTCTTGCTGTTTACCCACAACCCCATTTGCACCATTCACAACATGGACGCGCAACCTGTCAGATTAGAGGGTGCCGCGTTCCGCGCCGCATTCGAGAGCCTGCGTCATAGTGAGACGCCGCTCACTGTGCAGCCACTGCATTACAACGGGAATGTGACAGTAAAGACGCAGACGGCGAACACTGCGACTTCAGAGATGTATATGATCTACATCCCCTTCGACGTTACCGCACAAGATCACAACGGGATTCATGCGGGGGCGCTCGATGCCACCTTCACCTCCCGTTACCGCTTCAATGTGGTGAAGATCGAAGACGTCTGGCGCATTGCCGAATACGCCATTTACTTTGATCAAAGGGCAGCCTAAGTATGCGAGGCTCTGCTGCCAATATGAGTGGGAGCGGGGATATATCAGGCGCCTACTATCAGCGAAAAATCTGCATTGGTCGGTCACCCGGCCTACCAGAGACCGCTAGGCATGCCCGAGAGTCGCAGTAAGTCATTCCTATTTTTTTTGAGAACGCTTTAAACACCCCGTAGCGCAATATCAACATCATCATTTGAGACGACAAAAATATGAGACTAGTAAGACACGGGGAGGCAGGCAGGGAAAAGCCGGGAATGCTCGATAGGAACGGCCAGATCCGCGATCTATCCGTGTTGGTCGACGATATCGCCGGCAATACCCTATCCGATGACGTCATTGAAGCACTTCGAAATCACGACCCTTTATCACTGCCCACTGTGGCCCCGACGACCCGCCTGGGTCCCTGTGTGGGAAATGTCGGTAATTTTATCTGTATCGGGCTGAACTTTGAGGATCACGCCCTGGAGGCAGGCCTGCCTATCCCTCAGGAGCCGGTAGTCTTCATGAAGTCGACCAGCGCTATCAGCGGCCCGTTCGACGACGTGATTCGCCCCAAGGGCTCGCAAAAAATGGATTGGGAGATTGAGTTAGCCATTGTTATTGGAAAGCGGGCTTCGTACATAACCGAGGAGCAGGCCGATACGCATATTGCGGGCTACTGCATCGCGAATGATCTATCTGAGCGCGACTTTCAGTTTAATCGGGGAGGCCAGTGGGACAAGGGAAAGAGCTGCGATACGTTTGCCCCTATCGGTCCATGGCTGGTTACTCGAGACGAGGCTCAGGACATGACGAATCGAGCAATGTGGCTGGAGGTTAATGGGCACCGTTATCAAAACGGATCGACAGCGAGGATGATATTTCGACCTCACTTTCTCCTGCATTATCTCTCACAGTTTATGACTCTCATGCCCGGTGACATCGTCAGCACCGGAACACCACCCGGCGTCGGATTTGGGCTTAAACCGCCCGTTTTTCTTGCGCCGGGTGATGTCATGACACTAGGCATTGACGGGCTGGGTCAGCAGCGAACACGTGTTATCGATGCGTCCCCTGCGCTGTGACCTAGTGCAAGAGAACAACATAATGAGGCAAACACTGTGACCGGAATCATTAATGCGCTGATCGAATGCCTTGGCGAGCAACAAATCATGCTGGGTGATGATCTCGCTAATCGGGCAACGAGCTATTGGCGCCCCGAACCAACACGAACGCTCGCCCTGCTGCGGCCCATGAGCACAGACCAGGTAAGTCAAATCTTGACTCTGTGCCATGCCCACAATCAACCAGTGGTAGTGCAAGGGGGGCTCACAGGCTGTGTCGACGGTGCGATATCGACAGAGCAGGAAGTGATTATTTCCCTCGAGCGCATGAACGCGATTGAGTCGATCGACCCTGTTGGCGGAACGGTAACGGTTGAGGCCGGTGTGATTTTAGAGGCGCTCCACATAAGTCTGGCGAACGACGGCTTAATGTTTCCGCTCGACCTCGGCGCGCGGGGAAGTTGCACCATTGGGGGCAACATTGCTACCAACGCTGGAGGTATCAACGTGCTGCGCTACGGCATGATGCGAGATCTGGTGCTTGGCCTTGAGGCTGTGCTGGCAGACGGCACAGTGATCTCCTCAATGAATCAAATGATCAAAAACAATGCGGGCTATGACATCAAACAGCTCTTTATCGGGTCAGAGGGTACGCTTGGTGTGGTTACGCGCGCGGTGCTCAAAATCCATCCCCGCCCGACAAGCAAAAACTCAGCAATGGTGGCGGTTCAAGATTTCGATGCCGTAACTGGTTTTTTACAGTACTTGCGCGGCGCACTGGGCGGCACGTTGAGCGCCTTCGAGGTGATGTGGGGAGACTATTTTTATGCAGTAACCGAACCCGGCTGGCATCGTTCTCCGATGCACCGCGATCATCCTTTTTACATCATGATCGAGACCGAGGGCTCCGATCCGGAGACTGACACGAGTCGCTTCAACGACACACTAGAGCGGGCTTTTGAGGCGGAGCTCATCAGTGATGCAGTCATCCCGAAATCAGAAGCCGAACGTAAATCACTCTGGGATATCAGAGAGAATTTTGAGGCGATTCTCGAAAAGCAGCCCTATTACCTCTATGACGTTAGCCTACCTATTAAAGACATGCCGGAATACGTATCGAGAGTACATACTGCTTTGCACGATCAGTTTACTGATGCCTCATGCTACGTTCTGGGTCACGTAGCTGACGGCAACCTGCATCTGTTTCTCTGTCCCGGCGAATCCGGCGACTGGCATCAAAGCTGCGATAAGGTCGTTTACGGTCCACTAGAAAAATTTAACGGATCCATCTCGGCAGAGCACGGAATAGGCACTGAAAAGATTAGCTGGCTAGGCATCAGCCGGAGCGAGCCCGAGATCGCACTAATGCGGCAACTGAAAACTACGATGGACCCCAATAAAATATTAGGCGCCGAGCGAGTCATACCGCGAACTTAGTCTAGAAAAATTCAGATCGCGTTGGATCGCCCAGCCGCTGCTGCCAACGCAAAAAATTTTGAACAGTATTTGCTCCGGGTTTAGGACTCCCCAACCTCCAGTGACTCCAGTTGCTCTTGCTTCATAATCCACTGGCTCTCCAGCTCTGCCAACGCACGCTTCGCTGCACCCTCTTCCTTTAGCAACTGCTCCAGCTCCGGATTGTTTGACTGCGCATACAGCTGCCCATCGGCCAACCGGTCCTGTAGCGCAAGCAATGATCGCTCAGACTCTTCGATACACCGCTCTAGTTTTTGCAATGCTTTTTTAAGCGGCTGTACTTGCGCGCGCTGATCGGCCGCAGATTGACGACGTGCTTTTCGATCCGTGTGGGGCGCAGACGAGCTGATCTGTAAATCGGAGATGTCCCGGTCGTGCGGGTTTCCAGCTGATAAAACCCATTTTTCGTAGCTCTCTACGTCGCCAGAATAATCAGAGACCGCCCCGTCGTGGACGAGCAGCAGCTGCTCTACCGAGTTACGGAGTAGATGGCGATCGTGGCTGACCAGTACGATAGCGCCCGCGTAATTTTGAAGTGCCACCTCAAGGGCGTGGCGCATATCGAGGTCAAGGTGGTTCGTGGGCTCATCAAGAATCAGTACGTTTGGTGCTTGCCACACCACGTTTGCCAGCGCGAGTCGCGCCTTCTCTCCGCCCGAAAAAGGCCGGATAACCTCTTTGGCGCGGTCTCCACGGAAATTGAATCCACCCAAAAAATCAAGAATCTCTTGGTCTCGCGCCTTGGGGGATAACCTTTGCAAGTGAAGAAGCGGACTCGCATCCAGATCAAGCACCTCTAGTTGTTGTTGGTCGAAATAGCCTATCTTCAGATGAGTCCCTTCAGTGCGATCCCCAGCCATTAGTGGCAGGTCACCGGTAAGACTTTTTAGCAACGTCGATTTGCCGGCGCCGTTCTTTCCCAACAGCCCGATACGATCCCCGGGACTCAACGACAACGACACTTCCGACAATACTGTTCGCTCTCGGTGCCCCAAAGACGCATCACTGAGCGTCAGCAATGGGTCGCTGACTTTACCGGGCGCCGGAAAGGTAAAACTGAAAGGCGAGTCAACGTGTGCCTGAGCGACTTTCTGCATTCGTTCAAGCTCTTTGAGGCGAGATTGTGCCTGACGCGCTTTCGTCGCTTTTGCCCTGAAGCGACGAACAAAATCCTCGATATCGGCGATG
>CALKEI010000200.1 GCA_938085095.1 uncultured Luminiphilus sp.
CTTCTGAAACCGGCGGCTCAAGGCCTTATCCTTGTCGAAGATGCCGCGGTATTCTGCATAGGTGGTAGAGCCCACGCAGCGCATTTTGCCCGAGGCCAGTAAAGGCTTAAGGAGGTTACTAGCGTCCATCACCCCACCCGAGGCCGCACCGGCGCCGATGATGGTATGGATCTCGTCTATGAAAAGAATCGCGTGATCGTTCTCGCTGAGGTTCGCAAGCAACCCTTTCAAGCGCTTTTCAAAGTCACCGCGGTACTTGGTCCCCGCTAGCAGCGCCCCCAAATCCAGCGAGTAAACGATGGCTTCTTTCAGTGTTTCAGGCACCTCGCCGTCAACAATCATCTTGGCAAGCCCTTCGGCAATGGCCGTTTTGCCCACTCCCGATTCGCCCACCAACAGCGGATTGTTCTTGCGTCGCCGGGCGAGGATCTGTGCCACACGCTCCACCTCGTTCAATCTACCGATCAACGGGTCAATGTTGCCCGCCTCGGCTTCGGCATTAAGGTTAGTGGCGTAGGCATCGAGGGGCCGCTTTTCGGCTGCCTCATGGACTTCTGCCGAATCGCCCATGGAGTCAATGCCGTCCGCCTCCTCTTCACCCTCTTTACCGATACCATGAGTAATAAAATTAACGATATCGAGACGGGACACATTCTGCGATTTGAGGAAGTAAACCGCTTGCGATTCTTGCTCAGAAAAAATAGCCACCAATAAGTTAGCGCCCGTCACCTCCTGATGCCCAGAGCTCTGGACGTGGAACACAGCTCTCTGGAGCACTCGCTGAAAGCCCAGCGTGGGCTGCGTATCTCGTCCGTCGTCAGAGTCGGACAACAGCGGCGTGGTCGAGTCTATGAATTCCGTGAGTTCTCCGCGCAGGTCATCGAGGTCCACCTGACAGGCCTCCAGTACTGCGACGGCCGCAGAATCATCCAGCAACGCAAGCAACAAATGCTCCACCGTGATGAACTCATGCCGCCGGGCTCGCGCCATGCGGAAAGTTTCGTTGAGCGTGTTCTCGAGCTCTTTGCTCAGCATTCAGCTAGTCCTCGTCATCGTCGCTGGAAGGCTCCGCTTCACACAGTAGCGGATGTCCACTGTCTCTGGCAGATTGATTCACCTGTGAGGCTTTGGTTTCTGCAATATCCTGCGGATATATTCCACATACGCCTTTACCCTGCGTGTGGACCGCCAGCATGACCTGAGTGGCCTTTTCACGGTTCATACCGAAAAACTGTTCCAGTACCTGCACGACGAACTCCATGGGCGTGTAATCGTCGTTAAGCAGGACGACCCTGTACAAGGGGGGGCGCTTGAGTCGCGGCTTGGCGGGAGCAACAGCGAGATCACCGTCGTCTTGATCCGGTCTGTCAGTATCGGGACCACACAAGGGAGGAAAAGCAGCGTTGCGACCAGATTGATACATGCACTTAGTATAGTCCAACCGGCACCGTTTGGAGAATCTCTCCGCCAGTTTCTGACGGTTTTTCATCGATCTGCTCGGGGTTGACCGGCGCGAGCATAAGCCGCCTCAAAGTCGGCACCACAAAAAAGCCCGCACTAGGCGGGCTTCTGCTCCTGCGCGAACCCTAACGTCACATATGTGACACCACCGCCTCGCCGAAGGCCGAGCACGAGACCAACGTTGCGCCTTCCATCAGTCTTTCGAAATCATATGTCACAGTCTTCGCTTGAATCGCACCATTCATACCTTCGATGATCAGATCAGCCGCCTCATTCCAACCCAGGTGCCGCAGCATCATCTCAGCAGACAGGATGAGCGATCCTGGATTGACCTTGTCTTGCCCCGCATACTTCGGAGCGGTGCCATGGGTAGCCTCAAACAGGGCCACTGTGTCTGAAAGATTGGCACCTGGCGCGATTCCAATTCCACCGACCTGCGCCGCCAGTGCATCCGATAAATAGTCGCCATTGAGGTTCAGGGTAGCCACGACGCTGTAGTCCCGCGGCCGCGTCAGTACTTGCTGCAGCATGGCGTCGGCAATCACGTCCTTGATCACAATTTGATTGCCCGTTTGTGGGTTTTTGATGCTGACCCAGGGGCCGCCATCTAAAAGCTCTCCGCCAAACTCCTGCTGCGCAAGCTCATATCCCCAGTCACGGAAAGCACCTTCCGTAAACTTCATGATGTTGCCTTTATGGACCAAGGTGACGGAGGACAAATCCTGATCTATGGCGTATTGAATAGCCTTGCGGACGAGCCGCTGAGTCCCCTCTGCAGACACAGGCTTAATGCCAATGCCCACGTTGTCAGGGAAGCGGATTTTAGTTGCCCCCATCTCTTTGATAATAAAGTCGACCACTTTCTGTGCTTCAGGCGTCCCCGCCTGATATTCAATCCCTGCATAAATATCTTCAGAGTTCTCTCTAAAGATAACCATATTGCAGTCACCTGGCTTTTTGACCGGGGAAGGCACGCCCTCGAACCAACGCACTGGCCGCAGACAGGTGTAAAGATCCAATTCTTGACGGAGCGCGACATTTAACGACCGAAATCCGCC
>CALKEI010000201.1 GCA_938085095.1 uncultured Luminiphilus sp.
GGTCTGCTTTCAGCTCTTTTCTGACTGTTTAAAGATGGAAAGATTGCCGAGTTATCCCTCTTGACTCGTTAAAAGGCGTGAGTCTGAGCTCTTTTTTCGCGACTGGCGGGCGATTTCTGCCGAGTACGTATTGATTGGTCGGGTGACTGTAGGGTCGCAGGCCAGAATCGACTTTCAGCTGTTCGACACGACCCGGCAGGAGGCGGTTGAGAGTGGCACGGTGACGGGTCCGGTATCAGAGCTGCGAATGCTGTCACACCGGGTGTCTGATTCCGTATATGAAACCTTGACGGGGATCCCCGGAGCCTTCGCCACACGCCTTTTGTATGTGTCGGTGACGCGCAATCCCGGTGGCAAGGATTTCTACCGTCTAACACTTGCCGATTCCGACGGACGCAGACCGATTGTGCTCCTCGAGGGGCGCGACCCAATCCTCTCACCTGCCTGGTCTCCAGATGGCACAGAGGTGGCTTACGTGTCCTTCGAGACCTCGCGCCCTGCGATTTACCGGCAAAACCTCCGTACCGGTGAGCGGGAGCAACTGACGAACTTCAAGGGCCTCAATAACTCACCTGCGTGGTCACCCGACGGCAATAGTATGGCCCTGGTGTTGTCCAAAGACGGCAACCCCGATATTTATTTATTAAATCTCAAGAGCCGCGCACTTACCCGTCTGACGCGTCATTTTGCGATAGACACCGAGCCCACATGGATGCCGGATGGCAAATCGCTGCTCTTTACCTCGGATCGGGGTGGGCGACCACAGATCTATCGGTATGATCTCCGTACCCAGAAGATCGAAAGAGTGACCTTTGAGGGCCGTTACAACGCAAGGGCGAGGGTTGCCCAGGATGGCCGCAATGTAGCGCTGGTGCATCAACGCGATGGCCGTTACCACATCGCAGTATTTGATCTGGTTACCGATCGCTTGACCGTGCTGACAGAAACCAGCCTCGATGAGAGCCCGAGTATCGCGCCCAATGGTTCTATTGTTCTGTACGCTACCAAGCGCGGTGAAGCCAGTATTCTGGGTGCCGTAGCGGTGGATGGTGGCGTCCGGTTCAGTCTTCCGGCTCGCGAGGGCAGTGTTCAGGAACCCGCCTGGTCTCCCTACGTCACCCCGTAGCGCCAGCGCGGCCGCTTGCAGCCCAAACCGCTGGTTGGCCGTCACCCGTTTACGCAGGGAGAGGCTGGGGGCGAAGTGCAATATTTCTGGGATGGACGGGGGAAAATCCCTGCGTTATGCGATACATTACGCACTGTGTAAGATTCCAGTTACTGGGGAAGGATAAACGACATGAAAAACGTAACGCTCTGTGCAAAGTGGATGGGTCTGATTTTTGCAGCCCTGTTTTTGGCAGCTTGTTCAAGTAATGAAACCAAAGAGGCTGACGCCGCCGCCGCGGCAGCCGCCGAGCAGGCAGCACAAGAGACTGCCGCCCGCGAGGCTGAACAGCAGGCTCAGGCTGAAGCTCAGCAGGCCCGCGAGGAGGCAGCCGCCGATGTGGGAACCGTCTTTTACTTCGATTTTGACAGCTCTTCACTGACTGACGACGCCCGTGCTCAGGTTGATGCTCATATTTCGGCGCTGCTCGGCAACAATGCGAGTGTGCGGCTAGAGGGTCACACCGACGAGCGTGGCACAAGAGAGTATAACCTCGCGCTCGGTGAGCGACGCGCCAATGCGGTGCGCGACTATATGGTGGCTAATGGGGTGCCGAGTTACCGTATTGAGACGATTAGCTACGGCGAAGAGAATCCTGTGGCATACGGCTCAGGTGAGTCCAACTGGCAGCAAAACCGTCGCGTTGAGCTTAAATAACTGAGGGTTTTACATTGACAGGTTTATCCATCAAGCCGGCGTTACTCGCCGGCTTTTTGTTAGTGGCTACGTTACCGATTACCGCACAGGACTATGTAGACGTCGAGGCCGAAAGGCGTGCTGCAGCCCAGCGCACAGTGCCAATGCAGGAGATGCCGGCGGACTCGTCAATGGGGGTCCCTGCGACCCCTTACAGTGGCATCCAGCCTTATTCCGGCTCCACGACGGTCGCGCAGCCGCCCATCGAGGCGAACAGCGCGCCCATCACCGGCAACGACTCAGGCAGTTTGATCTTGCGAGTGCAGCAGCTGGAGGAAGATGTCAGAAGACTGAACGGGCTCCTCGAGGAAGCTACTCAAGCACTGCGGCAATTTGAGGCACAGAGCCTTGAACGTTACGTCGATCTGGATCGGCGCCTCAGTTCAGGGGCAGGTAACGCCACTGTTGTAGGCGAGACCGTTGGTTCTGCGACGTCGTCGTTACCCGCTGCCATTGAAGCGCCGCAGACAGGGGGTCGGGCGGTTGACTCACAGGAGGGTGAGGAGGCGGCTTACCGTGCCGCCTATGAGTTGGTAAGAGAGAAAGCCTTCGAGGATGCCGTTGTGTCGTTCACCGCATTTCTCTCTGATTATCCGTTCGGACGTTATGCACCCAATGCTCACTATTGGTTGGGCGAGTTGTATCTGGTTCTGGACCCTCCTGACCCTGAATTAGCGCGACAAAACTTTAAGCTGCTACTGGATCAGTATCCGGCCGACGCCAAGGTACCGGATGCACTGTACAAATTGGGCCGTGTGCAATTTATTAAGGGTAATCGGCAGCGCTCGCGTGAATATCTCGATGAGGTTATACGCGAATATCCGTCTCATGCAGCCGCCCAGCTCGCCCGTCAGTTTTTGTTGGAGAATTTCTAAGGACTCGATTTCGGACACAAAAGCGGATGATATGGTCATCAGTAGCGAAGCGCTCGCGGCCGTCACGCCATTGTGCCGATCTCGCGACTCTTAATAGGACTTGAATTTTCACCCGTTAGCGTTAGCATACGCGCCTTCCCTGTTTAGGGCCGTTAGCTCAGTCGGTAGAGCAGTTGGCTTTTAACCAATTGGTCGCTGGTTCGAACCCAGCACGGCCCACCATTACAAAAACCACCCAGCGGGTGGTTTTTTTATAAGTAGGTCTGATGGAGTCGCCGGTTGGTGTTTGGCACGCTACATCACCGCATGAGTTTTGACGTGATTTTGGAGAGCCCTGTGTCATCAACCTTTTACCCCCCCCTGCGCACCTTGATGGGGCCCGGACCGTCTGATGTTTCTCCGAGAGTACTGGCAGCGTCGGCTCGACCTACTATTGGACACCTTGACCCGCTTTTCGTCGGCCTTATGGATGACGTTAAACGACTATTGCAGTTTGCGTTTCAGACGAAAAATGAGCTCACCATCCCGCTGTCGGCGCCGGGATCGGCGGGTATGGAAGCGGCATTCGTCAATATTCTTGAGCCGGGCGATAAAGCGATTGTGTGTCAAAACGGAGTCTTCGGCGGACGGATGAAAGAAAATGTCGAGCGATGCGGTGCGACGGCAGTGATGGTGCAGGATCGATGGGGTGATCCGGTCGACCCGAGTAAAGTGGAAGAAGCGATCAATGCGAATCCCGATGCCAAGGTGCTTGCCTTTGTTCACGCCGAGACATCGACGGGTGTGCGCAGCGATGCCGAGCAGCTCTGTCGAATGGCAAAAGCTCAGGGTATTTTGACGATTGTTGACGCCGTCACGTCGTTAGCCGGCATCGACCTGCAGGTCGATGCCTGGGGTGCGGATGTGGTGTATTCCGGCACGCAAAAGTGTTTGTCCGGTTTGCCGGGTATTTCACCCATTACTTTTAGCAGCGACGCGGTTGCTGCGATTACCGCTCGCAAGCACACCGTACAGAGCTGGTTCCTCGATATGAATTTGATCATGGGATATTGGGGTGAGGGCGCCAAACGTGCTTACCACCATACGGCGCCAGTCAACGCCATATACGCCCTCCACGAAGCGTTACTGATGCTGGAAGAAGAGGGTCTCGACGCAAGTTTCCAGCGTCATGAGATCAATCATGGTGCGCTGGTTGATGGCCTTTCACGATTGGGGCTCGATCTTGCGGTCGCATCGCCTTGGCGTCTTCCTCAGCTGAACGCAGTTGTGATTCCAGAGGGAAGAGATGACGCGAAGATTCGCAGTCACTTGTTGAACGAGTTTAATCTTGAGATCGGCGCGGGTCTGGGCGTTCTGGCTGGCAAGCAGTGGCGCATTGGCCTGATGGGTAGCAGCAGTCATGAGGTCAATATCAATCGATGCCTTGCTGCCTTTGAATCGGCGCTCGCCTGCTAAGCCCGGGTACTGCCGCTTGCGCGCAGATAAAGGAGCGCCGGGCCGGTTTTACGTGGCGTAATCGGGTTCCTCTGCATTCAGTATGGCTTTGAGTTCGGAAAAGTGCCGCTCGGCCTGACCGGGATATGCGTCAAGCTCCTGTGCGGTGCGCTCGGCGATTTCGTCGCTGAGTACTTTGAGCGGTTGTCCCGTCCAGAGTGCTTTGAGGTAGGTCTCGGCCGCGCGCTCGAAATAGAACAATCGGTTAAAGGCATCGGCGACATCCTTACCGAGCACGAGGATGCCGTGATTGCACATGATCAGTACTGTCTTGGCGGGATCTGCAAGATGTTGGCAGCAGCGCTCAGCCTCCTCTTCAAGCGCAAGCCCGCCGTATTCGGTATCAATCGCGTAGCGATTAAAAAACATTGCGCAGTTCTGATCGATTGGAGGGAGACGGGGGTCCTCCAGCGTGGCAAGAACGGTAGCGTGAATCGAATGAACGTGAAGTGCAACGCGCGCGTGCGGACATTGGCGGTGTAACGCACCATGCAGCCCCCAGGCCGTAGAGTCTGGTGCGTTAGGCTTATCCATGGTGCCGGGGTCATTGGCATCTAACAGGAGTAGCTCAGATGCGCGAATCCGCGAGAAGTGTGACTGGTTGGGGTTGATCAAAAACTGGGTGCCGTCTTGATTGACTGCAACCGAAAAGTGATTGGCCACTCCCTCGTGCAGATTGAGACGCGCGGCCGAGCGAAAGGCGGCGGCAAGGTCTACTCTTTCGTCCCAATGATCATCAAAGGCAGGCGAAGGGTGCTCCTGTTGCGCAGTCGATACTCGTGTCATCTCCATTTCCTCATCGCGCTTGGCGTCTAACATACCACTGGTTTTCATTGGACAACGGCATCATATAGCGATTCACGGTTCTGGTAGAGACGAATCGAAGGAGCTCAATTCCGGTTAGAACCAAAATCTGCGCGCTATACTCAGTATTCAAAGCAGAGCGGTGGGTAGAGGAGTAGCGGAATGGCGCTTTGTCACTACAAGGCTGATGACGACATAGACGATATTGTGGCGGCACTGACGACGACCGGGGCTGTAGTGGTCGAGAACGTGTTATCGGACGATATCATTGACGCGCTCAGTCATGATCTTCGTCCCGAATTTGATCGTGAGGGGCACCTTTATCAGAACACCTTTAATGGGCACCAGACTTTGCGTGTGGGAGGGGTGGCGAAATATTCGCGTTATTTCTCTGACCTACTGCTAGATCCGGTCGTACTGGCGGTGGCGGATGCAATCCTCAAGCCATATTGCGAGGTTTATCAGGTCGGCAGTACGACTGCGATTGAAATACTGCCCGGTGAGGGCGCCCAAGTGCTGCATGCCGACGATACCTGCTATCCCAGCCACTTGTTGCCTTTTGAGGTTCAGATATCGGCCTTGTGGGCCCTCGATGATTTCACCCAAGAGAACGGAGCAACTCGAGTGGTGCCCAAAGAGACAGGGATTGAGGATCCAGAGCAGGTGGAGGATAAAGATGTGGTTCAGGCGGTCATGCCAAAAGGCTCCGTGGTGCTGTATCTGGGATCTACGCTTCATGGCGGTGGAGAGAATCAAAGCGCGTTGCCCCGAAAAGCGGTCGTCAACACCTATTGCCTCGGCTGGTTACGGCAGGAGGAGAACCAATACCTCACGCTGAGCCGAGAAGACGTCGCATCGCAATCAGAAGCCATGAGGCGCATGTTGGGGTTTCAGGCGCACGGACCGTATCTTGGTGTGTGGCCGGAGGACCCGGATGGGCTCTGGTATGAAACCTGATCAGCGAGAGATATCGCCGGCGTTTGTAAGGCCTGCGGCACGCGGAGGGCGAGCAGCTGGGTCACTGCTTGCGAAATAACGGGTACAGCAGTGGTCCAGACAGAATCGCGACCAGTCCCGCTAGCCCGTACCAGCCGATCTCGATGCCCAGTAAGCTGAAGCGATCTTGATTCCATAGCATCAGGCTGTGATCTCCCAGCGTGATCGTCACCATCAGGATGATCAGGGCCATAGGGGGCAGCACCAGCAAGATCATGGCGAGGTTGCCCCCCGGAATTCTGAAAGGACGCTCAAGATCTGGCTCCGTGACACGCAGTCGCACAGCCGCGATAAAGATCAGCGCATAGGAGCTCACCATCAGTAGCACATCAATAATGACCAGACTCTGAAACGGTCCGATCACTAATATCGCATTAACCCCCGCTACCAGCAGGATCGCCATAACGGGCGTGCCGAAACGTGCACTGGTGCGAGCCAGCACTGAGGGCAGTAATCCGTCTCGTGCCAGGCTCTGAATGGGCCTTGCACCCGAGGCCATATAGTCTAGATACAGCGCCAGATTACCGAGCACTGCCGACGCTAGTAGCGCATGACCCAGCGCGGAGCCCCCCAGTGCACGACCAATATCCACAAAAGAGACTTTGCCGTCGCCGCTGTCGACCGAGAATAGCTCCCAATGGCCGAAAGCGGCGATACTGGCCGCGGTTGGCAACAGATACATCAGCGCGACGAAGGGCAGGGCCAGCATCAGGGCTTTCGGGATGATGCGCTGAGGCTCTTCAATCTCTCCCGCGAGCGTCGACATGGACTCATAGCCCGAGTACATCCACAGGCCAACGCTAAGCCCCAGGATCAACGCGCCATCAGTACCCAATAAGTCGGTGTCAGGTGGTGTGATCGGTATAAATGGATTGAACTGCCAGTTGGCGATACCGACGAAGGCGAGCACCACGATCGGTGAAATGATCAGAATGGCAAACAGACTGGATCCGATGGCGACTACCCTAATTCCCATCAGATTGATGGCGGTAAACACCGCAATGATCGACCAGCAGATCAGGTAATACACCGTATCGCTGAAGCCAATCTGATGTTGTAGATAGGTAGCGCTGAGTACGATGTACAGCGATGTATCCACCAACAACGCCAGCGACCACCACCAGGCCGCCTGAAACCCCCAGAACTTTCCCAGACCCCGACGGGTCCACACGTAGAAGCCGCCACTATGCGGCAGGGCCGATCCGAGTTCGCTGGCGATAAGCGCCATGGGGAGGGCCCAGATGAACGGAAAAGCCAGTAGCAGTATCAGTGTGAGGCCCGGGCCTGAAGAGGACACCATCTCCTCTATGCCAAAAGAGCCACCGGAGACAAAGATGTAGATCATAAAAAACGCGCTGAATAGCGGCACGCGGGTGCGTTTCACCGGGTTGTCAGCGCCGTCGGGCGAAGTGTAGTGCTGCAAGGTCTGCCCCTTGTGCCGTCATCTGCCTATGGCGATATGTCTTTAAAGCACAAAAGCCCGCTTCACATCACCTTTCGGTGTGAGCAGTATAGTACGGCCTGCCGCACGGAAAGCGACTTCAGATCGCAGCCTCTTGGCGGCCGAGGTTTTAGGGGTTAGTCCAGACTGGCTTCTAACGAGTGAAGGTACCAATGCACGAACTGCTGCAGCGTAAATTCGAATTCTGGGTGGTAGGGCCCGGGCTCAAAAAACCGCGAGTTCACGCCTGCCGCATTGCGCGTAATGATGTACTCATCCTCTAGCGTTGTGTGGTGCCAGAGCCAGGTCAGCTTATCGACCTCGTAATCTTCGCCTTCTTTCGCGTCGTCGCGAACGAACCAAACCAGTTCCATTTCCGTCTCGGTTCGTGAGCGCGGAATAAAGCGATACAGGACACAATGGTCGGGATAGTTGAGCATGAAGGTGAGTGGGCCCATCTGAAAATCACCCACGCCGCCGTCATAGTCCTTGATATTACCCATGAGCGGCGCGACCGGCTGCCCGTCCTTGCTACCCGTCACGAACCCGTCAAATAAGCCATATCGCATCGTGTGCGCGCACGCGCCGAAGCTCGGTGCATCCAAATAGATCTGCGTGTGTTCCTTTGCGATTCCGGGGACGCCGGTAATGTCCTCAGCACGCTCGAGCATTTTCGCCACGATCGGAGCCGACTGCTCCTCCAGATCTTTCAGAGTATGCAGGCGCGCATAGGCGCGATGTGACGTTGCGCAGTGATAGCACTCGAGATAATTCTCAATCGCCAGCTTCCAGTTCGCTTCGACCCGATAGGTTTGTCGATGCGCCACCTTTGCATGCTCTAGATCGTAGGCCCCAAGAGGTTCACGAATATTGTCGAGCGACGCTAATAGATCGCCGGCGCCGGGATCACAGTTGATAAACACGAGTCCCATATAGGTGACACATTTGACGGGTTTCAGACCATGCGCGCGGGCATCGAAATCCGGCATCACGTGTGTTTCGCGCGCGACCTTGAGTGAACCATCGATGTTGTAAACCCAGCCGTGATAAGGACACACGTAGGTTTTTCGGTTACCGCTGGATGCCTCACACACCCTGGCGCCACGGTGGCGACAGATATTGTGCATCGCCGAAATCTCGTCGGTTTCGGTGCGCGCGACGATAATGGAGTCCTCACCTATCTCAATGAGCTGATAATCGCCGACAGAGGGGATTTCGCTTACGTGGAGCGCATAGATCCAGCTCTTGAAAATGAGGTGCTCGAGTTCCTGCTCATGAACCAGATGTGAGCGATAAAAATAGGGATCCATTGCATGGTGAGGCCGAACTTTTTCTGCCTCTAGCTTGTCGCGCATGCGCTGGAAAGAATCGTCTACGGAAGTCGCAATGGTCTGCATGGCGTCTCTCGAAAAAATCGCATAATCAATGGGGTGGCGCAGGCGTCTGCCAGCGTTTGGGCGACTTGAAGATGGGCGCATCAATCACCTTGCAGGGAGCGAGTAAACGCGTCCAATGAAGCTCGCGCTGATAATAGATTTCGGCGACCAGCTCATCCCCTACCGCACCATGGGGCATCTCGATCTGGGCATAGGCGATATTGGCTTTCGCGGTTGGGCACCACGCGGCAGAAGTGACGGTACCGACCTGCTTGTCGCCTTTTAGAATAAAGGAGTGCTCAGCGGGTTTGTTGCCCTCTACATCGAGCATGGCAAAACGGTATCGTGACCCATTGGCTTGTTCTTTCAGCAGTGCTGACCGGCCATTAAAAAGCGGTTTCGAAAAATCCACTAGCCAACCTAAACCAAGCTCGAACGGGCTTCGTGTGCGACCGACACGAACCACTTCTTCTGCAGGCATGAAATCGACATTGGCTTGGAGAAATCCCGCCTCAATCCGCGCGAGTTCCAAAGCATACGAGCCGATTGGCTTAATCAGATAGTCACGGCCCAGTTCAAAAAGCTGGTCCCAGAGTGCCTCGGCAGTCTCGGGTGGCACCCAGACCTCATATCCCAGATCACCGGTAAACCCGGTTCGACTGACCATCAGTGGTTGACCCTCAAAGGTGTAATGCGCAATTCCGAAGGGTTTCAGCTGGTTCAGATCAGTACACCCGAGCAACGTAAGAACCGTGCAGGAAGTCGGACCTTGCACGGCCAGCCCTGCCACTGCCTCTGATTCGTTGTCGATGGTGACGTCGAATCCCAATTTATTCCAAGCAAGCCAATCATCTGCACGCTGATAAGAGCAGATTCGATAGTCTTGCTCACCGAGGCGAAAGATCGTGCCATCGTCCATGATTTGGCCATTGTCGTCGCACCAAATGGCATAACCCACGCGGTTGATGCCGATTTTGCTGACATCCCGGGTAATGAGTCGATCCAGATAGCGTTGGGCATCCGGCCCCGTAACGCGGTATTTATTCATTGGAGACAGATCAAATACCCCGGTAGTACTGCGAACGGCGAAATACTCTAATTCCACGTCGAAATAGGCATTAGGGGTGGTGTACCCCATCCAGTTTCCCCAGTCGTTGAGATCGCACATCGCCTCAACTCTAGAGTGGAAAGGCGTGGTGAGTAGCATAGTGTCCCGGCTAATGTCGCTCATGACAGCGCCCCTCGCTTTAAAATTTCCTTGGCTGCATTGCGTCCGGGCAGCCCCTGTAAGCCCCCACCGGGGTGAGCGCCGGCCCCACAAAGATAGAGTCCGTCGACTGCCGTGGCGTACTGGGTAGAACCCGGGAAGGGTCTCATCATCAACGCTTGGTCAATCGATAGCTCGCCATGATGCCAGTTACCGCCAGTCATGCCGTGAGATGCTTCGAAGTCCGAGGGCACGACCAGTTCACTGGCGGTCACGAGTGAACCAATGCCCGGCGCATAAGATTCCAACTCACTTAGCAGTTGATTGGTGAGCTGTGGCCTGCCCGTTTCCCAGCCAATATCGGGTGAGAAGGGCACGTAATGGACAATCGCGGTGAGGATATGCTGCCCTGCCGGTGCAAGTTCCGGGTCTTCTACGGTGGGAATACTGATATCAAAAGTATGCAGGTCGCTAAGTTCCCGATATTTCATGGGGTTCAGCGCAGCCTCCATGCCATCCATCGGGGGTGTAATCACCAACCGCTCGACCAATTGCGCCTCTGCAAGACCTTTAAAAGTCGGCAGGGCGCTCAAGGCAAGGTGGAGTTTGGCGGTGCCGCTTCGCGATCGATAGTGCTCAGCGCGTTTCGCCATACCCGCTTCCATCTGGTGGTATCCCAGAAGATCACGGAAGGTGGTCGTCGGATCGGCACTGGAAATTACCACTTTTGCCGATATGTTCTCACCTGAGGCGAGCGTCACGCCGGTGACTCGGTCATTGGTTTTCACGATAGCGGTGACAGCCGCGCCCAACTTCAGTGTGGCACCCTGCTTCTCTGCCGCGGAGGCAAGTGCTCTACCTAAATTACCCATACCACCGATGACCTGAGTGGTGCCGGTTTGACCGAGATGTTCACCCGTTGCTCGGTGCAGGTAACTGTAAACCGTATTGGGTGAGCGTGGGCCCATATTGGTCCCGGTGACGGCCTCGAGTGCGATCGTGCTCTTTAGCGCGGTGTGAGTGAAATGCTCATTCATCACGTCATAAATATTGATCATGACGATGCGCATAAGATCACGCAGGCGTTCACGGCCTAGCAATTTCAGACGCAAACCCAGCTTCATCAGGGTCAGCCGATCAGTCCAGTTCTGCTCAACGAGCTTGGGTGGTCGGCTGCGATACAGCGTCGTCATCAGTTTGGCGAAGCTCCTCACCATCTTTCGGAAATCGCGATAGGCGGCTTGATCAACCGCATCAATGCCAGCTCCAGTGATGTGATCGCCATCCAATATGAGGTGGTCGCTGTCGGGCTGCAAAGAGATAGTTGCTTTGGCTTTGCCTAGGCGCAGACCGGCCCCCTTGAGATCAAGATCTTTGACGATGCTTTGATCGAACTGAGAAAACCATTGCGCACAGTCTGAAACATTGAATCCCGGAGAAAATTCACGAGTGCTCGCACAGCCACCGGGTTCGTTGCGGCCGTCAACCACGAGGACCTGCTTGCCTGCTTTGGCGAGATAGCTTGCGCAGACCAGACCATTGTGGCCGGCGCCAATGATTACCGCATCATAATCAGTCATCAGCATAGCCTCCGGGTACGGTGTTAGGCCGTTTCAAGTCGGCCAGAATTTCGCGCGCTGCGTTGGCTCCCGGTGCAGCCATCACGCCTCCTCCCGGGTGCGTACCTGAGCTACACATATACATGCCCTTAATGGGTGATCGATATTGGGCATATCCAGGGAAGGGTCGGTTGAAAAGTAATTGATCGAAGGTGAGCTCGCCCATGAAGATATTGCCTTCTGTCAGTCCGACCTCCGCTTCAATCTCCCGCGGTGTTCGCGTCTCGCAGTGGAGGATGAGATCCCGGAAGTTGGGGCTGTAGTTGGAGATCTGGTCAATGACGGATTTCTCGAAGCCGTCTTTATCTTCGTCAGTCCACTCTCGGCCCTCCACCTTTGGCGGTGCATACTGCACAAAGACTGACATCATGTGCTTGCCTGGTGGCGCCATGGTCGGATCAGTCAGCGAAGGGATCATCATGTCTAGATAAGGATCTTTGGACCACGTTCCCGCTTTCCAGTCGTCGTAGGCTCGTTCCTGACGCTCAAGCGAGTCGCTGAAGTGAAGGTCACCGGCCATCAGCCGGTTACGGGGATCGAGGCCGTTGAACACCGGCAGGCCATCCAGTGCGATATTCAGCTTGCCTGAGGAGCCTCTGATCTTGAAATTGCGGGCCTTTTTCAGCACATCTTTCGGTAAATCCGAAGGGTTGGTGATGTCAAGGAAGGTACGCTTTGGATCAAGATTGGACACCACGATCGGCGCTTTGTATTCGGTGCCATCCTTCAATGCGACACCCGCCGCCTGACCGTTTTTGACGATGATTTCATCCACGTTGGCGTCACAGATAATCTCGCCACCATAAGACTGAAACGCCTTCGACAAAGCGTCGGCAATGGCACCCATTCCGCCTCGGGCGAAGCCCCAGGCGCCGACATTGCCGTCGACATCCCCCATATAGTGATGGAGCAGGACATACGCGGTACCGGGTGAATAAACACCTAGTGCGGTACCAATAATGCCGCTGCCTGCCATGTGAGCCTTGATCACATCGGTTTCAAAATATTCATGCAGATAGTCACCGACACTAGCCGTCCAGAACTTGATTGTGTCGAGCAGCTTTTCTTCGCCTAAATCCATAAAGGAGCGCGCGAACTCGAGGAGATCACGAAGGTCGCGCGGCTTCATCGAAGTAGGGTCTGGCGGTGTCCGCATCAGGTAGGGCCGAATTAGCTTGGTCTGCAGGCTCGTATCAGCGGCGTAGCGATCGTAGGCGTTGGCGTCGCGCTTGGAGTGTCGCGCCATTTCCCGGTAGTGGCGGTCGTGATCGCTGTAGTTGCCAAAGTGGTCGCCATTTCGCATGAACGTTGCGCCACCCCCAAACGAGACCACCTGTAGCCCATGGCGCGGTAACTCAAGGTCCCGGGTAATTTCCGGACGGAGCAAACTCGAGACATAAGAACAATTTGAGTACCACCACCCTTTATGGAGCTCTCGGCTGACGGTCGCGCCGCCAATGTAGGGGTTGCGCTCGAGCACAGCGACTTTGAGCCCGGCCTTGGCAAGATAAGCGCCGTTGGTGAGACCGTTATGGCCCGCACCAATCACAATGGCGTCGTATTGGTTCACTGCACTCTCCGGTGAGTCGAAACGGACTGAAATATTGCCATGATAGCGGGTGAGCGTCTACCCAGAATGAATGGATATTCATTCCGATGTTGAGACTTTGATGGCAAATCTTTAGACTCAAGTCTGTTTCATTGATGAGCGAAGGCATGAGTGACGCATCAGGCCTGATGACGGAGGAGGCGCCTCAGACAACCGGCAAAAGGCGCCAGATCCGCCCTAAAGCGGAGCGCCGTCAGCAGTTAATCGACGCCACTATTCGTTGTATCGCCCAACACGGACTCTCAAAGGTCACGATGCAAATGGTGACGAGTGAGGCGGGGCTCAGCGTGGGCATCGCCAATCTTCATTTTCAGAGCAAAGACAATCTACTGAAGGAGACGCTTCGCTTTGTCGCCGAGGAATACCACGGTGGTCAGATCAAGATCATGGAAGGGTCTGACATGCCTGACTTGGGCCAGAGACTGGACGCGTTGCTCGATTTCCAGCTCGGTCGCGGTGTGACCCAGCGCCAGAAAATGTCGGTTTGGTTTGCCTATTACGGTGAAGCTGGTGCTCGTCCGGTATACCAAAAGATCGTATCGACGGTTGACCGATTGGCGGCACAAAAGCTGGAAGCGCTGTTCTCTGACATCATTAAGGAGGGCGAGTATCAGGGGGTGGACGCACGCGAACTGGCGACGGGCTACTCTTCACTGATTGATGGCCTGCATTTGGGCCTGTTGGTGACGCCCCGAGAACTGACCAAGCGACGCGCCAGAGCCGTAGCGCGCGACTTTTTACGTCGCGCTTTTCCGCAGCATATTTCTTAGGAAGCTCGCCTTATTCAGCGTTCGCCGAGAGGCTTTAGCGCTGGATCTTCGTTGGCGGAATATAGTCGAAGATGAAGTTAATTCGGCCTTCGTCGCCCTTATTCATCACGCTGTGCTGTTTCTGGTTGTTGATTTCGTATACGTGACCGATGGGCATTTTTTGAGGCCGACCGTCGATCATGAATCGCACCCTCGAATTCGTGTAAATCGGAATATGAATGCGGTGCCCGTGATGGAACGAGGGATGCTTGTCGGTATGGGGCTTGATAACGCCGCCTGCCTCGAGTCTGGCGGCCATAGCGCGAATGATTGTGCCACCTGGGGGGTAATGGTCCTCCAAAATTTTGTGCATCAGCGGCACAGCCTCTTCTGCGAGGAGATCCCAGCCCTCGTCCTTGGACACCTCAATACTTGGCCAGCCCTCGCCATCGGTAAATACCAGCACGATTGATTGTGTGTGCTGGTGAACCTCGTACTCGAGTTGACGAAACTGATTTCCCCACCAGGCTTCTTGGGGGAGCCCAAGAATCTTGGCTTTCAGCGGTTCGATATCGTAAGGGCCGAGATCTTTGATGGGTACGCCGATATCCATGGTTTAGGCCATTCAGTGGTCTGTAAGAGTGTTGATGATGGCGAAGTCATGCCTGTGGTTCAACCTAGTGCTCGATAGCCTCGGGTGACTTTACGATTGTGCCTGCCTTCATCACTACGTCAACTTGACGAAGAGCCTTGCTGTCTTGAAGCGGATCGCCCCGAATTGCAATCAGATCGGCGCTTCTGCCGGGAACAATGGCTCCCACTTCATCGGCCAGACCCATATGCGCCGCTGCGATAGAGGTGGCCGACTGAATGGCATCCATCGGTTTCATGCCGCGTTCGACCATGATGGCGAACTGCCAACCACCCATATCGTGAGGCAGCACCGCCGCGTCGGTCCCGTAAAGCAGCGTCACACCCTTCGTATAAGCCTTT
>CALKEI010000202.1 GCA_938085095.1 uncultured Luminiphilus sp.
CCCGGCGTTTGAGGTGCTTGAGGCGAATACAGACTGGCAGGCGGTCATCGACGCACTGGGTACAGTCTTTGTGAAGCCCGCGCTTGAGGGTTCTTCTCTCGGAATGAGCAAGGCCACTACTGCCTCTGAGCTGGAAGCATCCTTCCTCCAAGCGTCCCGCTATGGCAGCGAAGTGATGGCAGAGCAGTTCATCCCGGGCGCTGAGTACACGGTGGCCATTCTGGGGGACAAGACCCTGCCAAGTATCCGTATTGATGTGCCCGGCGATTTTTACGATTTCGACGCTAAGTATCGTTCGGAAGAAACCTGTTTCACCTGTCCGTCGGATTTGACGGCGGAGGAGGAGGCGGCGCTTTCGACGCTGGCTCGTGCTGCCTTCGATGCAGTGAGAGGAGAGGTATGGGGCCGGGTCGACGTCATGCGACATCCGTCGGGTGATTGGCAGCTCCTCGAAGTGAATACCGTTCCCGGTATGACCTCACACAGTTTGGTCCCGTTAGCGGCAAAGGTGGCGGGGCTGAGCCTGCTCGACCTGCTGACCGAAATATACGAACACAGTCTGGAGGTGCGCCATGTCGAGACCTGATGGGGCTGTGGAGCGAAGGGCGACGCCCGGGAAACGTGCAGAAGCACCTGTGGCGATTATTTCCCCGTTCAGACGATGGTTGAATCGCACGCTGCTGGGAGGGGCACTGGTATTGGTGGGTGCGGGTCTGTATCAGGGCGGTGCGGTGCTGAGTGCGCAGCAGGTAGAGCGGCTCACGGTATTGGGCGATGTTCGCCATATTGATGCCGAGGCCATTCAGGCGCGGCTTGCACCCCGGGTTGCCGAGGGCTTTCTCGCAGCCGACCTCGCCGATCTCCGCCAAGAACTCGAGTCCTTACCATGGGTTTACAGCGTGAATACCCGGCGCCGCTGGCCAGCCGAAATTCAGGTAACCCTGGTTGAGCAGCGGCCGATGGCGCAGTGGGGTGAGCTGGGCTACCTCAATCATGAGGGTCAGTTTTTTGCTGCCTCGCGGGACCCCCTCTACGACGACCTTCCTGTGTTGAGCGGCCCACAAGGGGCGGAAGTCTCTCTGATGCGTCGTTATCAGATGCTGGCAGGACTGTTTGAACCCACGGGACTGACGATCGATACGTTGTCACTGGATGCGTTGGGCCAGGTGACAGTCCAATTCGATAGCGGTATGTCACTGCTGCTTGGTGCAAGGGAGATATCCCAGCGCGTGGCGCGCTTTAGGCGCCTGTGGGAAGAAGTCTTGCCCGCACAGGCTGTGGCAAAAGTAGATCTGCGTTACGAGTACGGAGCGGCGGTGACATTCAGCGATGCGGGCTTGGCGATGCGGACCGCGCAGAACGAGGGGGAAGGGTAATGGCCGGTGGAGACACTAAACAAATGATTGTGGGGCTCGATATCGGAACCTCAAAAGTCGTGGCGGTTGTCGGGGAAATTGACCCCGATGGGGGTATGGAAGTGGTCGGTATCGGCTCGCATCCCTCTCGAGGCATGAAGAAAGGGGTCGTGGTGAATATTGAATCCACTGTCAACGCCATACAGCGTGCTGTGGAAGAAGCGGAACTGATGGCCGGGTGCCAGATTCACTCGGTTTATGTGGGGATCGCTGGTAGTCACATTCGTTCGGTGAACTCACACGGCATTGTCGCGATTCGTGATCAGGAAGTGTTCCGGCAGGACGTGGATCGGGTGATCGACGCGGCGCAAGCGGTGGCAATCCCTGCGGATCAGAAAGTGCTGCACGTGCTCCCTCAGGAATACGTGATCGATAACCAGTCCGGTATTCGGGAACCGCTTGGTATGTCCGGAGTCCGCCTGGAGGCAAAGGTGCATCTTGTCACCTGCGCCGTTAACGCTGCGCAGAACATTGAAAAATGCGTTGAGCGATGCGGGTTGTCAGTGGACGGTATTATTTTAGAGCAGCTTGCCTCGAGCTACTCGGTAATCACTGAAGACGAGCGGGATCTTGGCGTTTGTCTGGTCGATATCGGGGGCGGCACTTCTGATATCGCCATCTTTACCGATGGCTCGATACGCCATACCGGTGTGATTCCTATTGCGGGTGATCAGGTGACGAACGATATCGCCATGGCGCTGCGCACACCCACTCAACACGCCGAAGAAATCAAGATTCGATATGCCTGTGCACTGACGCAGCTCGCCGGGCCCGATGAAACGATCAAGGTGCCCAGTGTGGGTGATCGGCCGCCGCGTGACCTATCTCGTCAATCGCTTGCAGAGGTGGTGGAGCCGCGTTACGACGAATTGTTCACCTTGATCCAGTCGGAGCTTCGGCGCTCTGGTTATGAAGAACTGATACCCGCCGGCGTCGTCTTGACTGGCGGCACTTCAAAGATGGAAGGCGCGGTCGATTTGGCTGAGGAAATCTTTCATATGCCGGTCAGAGTCGGCGCTCCTCAATACGCGAGAGGACTGCACGACATTATCCGAAATCCTATTTATGCCACCGCGGTGGGACTACTGCTCTATGGAGCAGAAGAGGCCCGCGATGCTGCGACGGAGCGTTATGAAGCGCAGTCCGAAGGTGGCGGTTTTATCGGGCGGGTCAAAGCGTGGCTCGCGCGACATTTTTAGCAGGTTTTTTGGCAGGGCTCGCGGTTTGGGGCTTTTTTAAAAAAAGGGGAGAAAACGATGTTTGAATTAGTAGACAGTGCACCGCAAAGTGCCGTGATCAAGGTGATCGGTGTCGGAGGCGGTGGTGGTAATGCCGTTCGGCATATGATCGATCACCAGGTCGACGGCGTTGATTTTATCTGCGCCAATACCGACGCTCAGGCGCTTTCTGATATCAGTTCTAAAACGGTGCTGCAGTTGGGGGCGGGCATTACTAAAGGTTTGGGTGCGGGTGCCAATCCGGAAGTGGGTCGTGCCGCAGCGCTCGAGGACCGGGACCGCATCGCTGACGCCATGCACGGCGCTGATATGGTGTTCGTGACCGCGGGGATGGGGGGTGGCACGGGTACCGGTGCGGCGCCTATCGTGGCTGAGGTCGCACGGGAACTCGGCATATTGACGGTAGCCGTCGTGACTCGGCCGTTCAGCTTTGAGGGCAAGAAGCGTCTCAATACGGCGGAAGATGGTCTTAAGGAGATTGCGCAGCACTGTGATTCCTTAATTACCATTCCCAACGAGAAGCTACTCGAAGTGCTGGGCTCCAACACCACACTGCTCGACGCTTTCAAAGAGGCCAACGATGTCCTATTGGGAGCGGTACAGGGCATTGCGGACCTCATTATCCGTCCGGGTCTGGTCAACGTCGATTTTGCGGACGTCCGCACGGTGATGTCTGAGATGGGTTCCGCCATGATGGGAACCGGTAGCGCTAGCGGTGAAAGTCGCGCGAGAGAGGCGGCGGAGCGGGCTATTAACAGCCCTCTTCTTGACGATATTGATCTAAGTGGTGCGCGGGGTATTTTGGTTAATATCACCGCAGGTCTGGACCTGTCACTGGGTGAGTTTTCAGAGGTCGGCGCGACGATCGAGGACATCGCTTCAGAGGATGCCACGGTGGTGATAGGTACCGTGATCGATCCCGAGATGACTGACAGCCTCAAGGTCACCGTAGTCGCAACCGGGCTTCGTAATGGTGAGGCGCGCCCATCGCTGACAGCGGTCGAGCCCACAGCGGTCGCAAAGCGCCCGGCGACAACCGGTGCGGACTACGAGGACTACGATCTGCCTCCGGGCAAGCGTCAGCCGACTACGGCAGCAATGGATGGCCAGGCGGCGCTCAATATGGATGAGGAGCTGTTCGATGTACCGGCGTTTCTCCGTCGCCAAGCTGACTAACGCGCTGTAAAGCCCCGAATCCTGTAAATAGTCGGGGCAGGAGTGCTGGATTGAGGTAGCGCGCCCTAGTAATGTCTCTCCTGAACAAGAGGGGATCATATGCTTCGGCAACGTACCCTGCAGGAGTCGATTAAGTCGACGGGTGTAGGGCTTCACTCCGGTAACAAGGTGGCCATAGTGCTCAGTCCTGCGCCAGAGGACACGGGCATTGTGTTTCGTCGCATCGACCTGAATCCGGTCCGGGACATCCCCGCCCGGGCGGACTGGGTCGATGAGACTGACCTCTCTACCAGTCTGGGCAGTGGCGACGCGCGGGTGACCACTGTCGAGCATCTTTTATCTGCTCTCTGCGGACTCGGCGTTGACAATGCCTTTATCGACATCGACTCGGCGGAAGTGCCCATCATGGATGGGTCGGCGGGCCCTTTTGTCTATCTGCTGCAAGCGGCTGGCATACGCAAGCAATCCGCAGCGAAGCGCTTTATTCGCGTGACAAAAGAAATTGCCGTGAAGGATGGCGACAAGAGCGCCACATTGAGGCCCTATGATGGATTTCGCGTAACCTTTGCGATTGATTTTGACCATCCCGTTTTTCGGGCGCAGTCGGGTCGTGCGACCCTCGACATCAGCAGTGAGGCGTTTGTTCGTGAGATCAGCCGGGCCCGCACGTTTGGTTTTGTGCACGAATTCGAATATATGCGTTCCCGCGGTCTCGCCAGAGGTGGCAGCGTTGATAATGCGATCGTAATTGATGATTACCGCATTCTGAATGACGGTGGATTGCGCTACGACGATGAGTTTGTGAAGCATAAGATGTTGGATGCGATGGGCGATCTGTACCTCGCCGGTCACCAGTTACTCGCGGACTACGAAGGGATTAAATCAGGTCATGCACTGAATAACCGTCTGGTTCGTGAACTGTTTGCCAACCCGCAAAGTTGGGAGTGGGTGACCTTCGAGGAAGAGGCTGATGCGCCACTCGATTGGGCTTTACCGCAGGACCTGCAATTGGCCTGAGCCTGCCAGCGACCTTATTTTCCCTCAAAAAACCACTATGGGTGCGCCACTGCGGTTCCCCTCCACCTCCGAAAATGGCATGATTTAGCTTCTGTTAGGCGCGATAACCAACCTTGAAACTGATCTTCCTTAACCGCGATGCGGCGTCCCGTACCCTTGAATTGGGTAAGTGGTCTTTGGCGCTACTTTCGGCCTGCATTATCGGCGTTCCGCTGAGCCTCGTTGCCGCCAGTTATCAGCTCGGTGTGAGCGAAGGTGTTGCATCAGAGCAGGCGACCCGCATTTCAACTCAGGAGCAGCAGGCCATCGATCGCGCCGAGGCCTTGGCTCAGATGGGTGTTGAGGCGCAATCTCGTCTGACGGCGATGACACGACGCCTCGCGAGTCTGCAGGCGCATGTCACGCGCCTGGATGCGCTGGGTAGTCACCTCACCGATCTCGCCGGCCTCGAAGCGGAAGAATTTGATTTCTCGGGTCCACCGGCCCTGGGTGGCCCGGCTTTGATGCTGCCAGCGGGCACTCCACCCGGGGTGCAGGAAATCGACAGACAATTCACGGCGCTCGATGCACTGTTTGCACGCCGGGAAGCTCAATTTGATGTCTTGGCTGGGCTGCTGTCAGCGGAGCAACTCCGTGCAGAGGCCACTCCTGCCGGCCGACCGATCCGCTCTGGCTGGCAATCCTCTGCCTACGGCAGTCGCATTGATCCAATCACCGGGGAACGCGCATGGCACGAAGGTGCCGATTTTGCCGGTCGGGCAGGGTCCGATATCCTCGCCGTGGCGAGCGGGGTGGTGAGTTGGAGTGGTTATAGGTCGGGTTACGGCACCATGGTTGAGGTGTCCCACGGGGACGGGCTCAGCACCCGATATGCGCACAACCAACACAATGTGGTTGAGGTAGGTGATTTAGTTCGGCGCGGCGATGTCATCGCGCTGATGGGCAGTTCGGGTCGTTCTACAGGGCCGCACGTTCACTTCGAAGTCTTCAAACACGGCCGCGCCGTCGATCCGGCCACTTATGTGCGCCGCACACATCGCTGACAAGTTAATCCCGGCGCCTGTGCGCCACGTTTCTTTTTCGGATTCCCTTGTGACTCGACAGTGAGTTTTCCATGCTGATTTCTACCGTGAAAAAAATCTTTGGCACCCGCAACGATCGGGAGCTGAAACGAATGGGCAAAGCCGTTGTCCGCATCAACGCGCTTGAAGAAGCGATGCAGGCGTTGGATGACGCTGCTCTGCGTGCAAAAACCGATGAGTTCCGCGCACGCCTCGCTGATGGAGAAAAGCTTGAGCAGCTCTTGCCCGAAGCGTTTGCCGTCGTGCGGGAGGCTGGAGTGCGGGCTCTGGCGATGCGCCATTTTGATGTACAGCTGATCGGTGGCATGGCGCTGCATGATGGCAAGATTGCAGAGATGCGCACTGGAGAGGGCAAAACGCTGGTGGCGACGTTGCCGGCTTATCTCAATGCCCTACCAGACCACAGCGTGCATCTGGTAACGGTAAATGACTACTTGGCTCAGCGTGATGCGGCCTGGATGGGCCCGCTCTACGAATTCCTCGGGCTGTCGGTCGGTGTGGTGAGATCAGGACAGAGCACAGAGGACAAAAAAGCTGCCTATGCCTGTGACGTGGTCTATGGCACCAATAATGAATTCGGGTTTGATTACCTTCGCGATAACATGGCGTTTAGCATGGCAGACAAGGGTCAGGGAAAACTGGCCTTCGCCATTGTGGATGAAGTGGACTCGATTCTGATCGATGAAGCCAGAACGCCCTTGATTATCTCAGGGGCCGTCGACGACAGCTCCGAACTCTATAAAACCATCAATCGACTGATCCCCTCGCTCACGCCCGAGACGGAGGAGCAAGAGGGCGATTTCACGGTTGATGAAAAGCAGCGGAGTATCGAGTTAACGGAGAGCGGTCATGAAAAAGTAGAGGCCATGCTCATCGAAGCGGGTCTTCTGCAGGGCGATGACTCGCTTTACGCCGCTACCAATCTCGGACTGCTGCACCACGTGCACTCCGGTCTGCGCGCGCACGTGCTCTTCCAGCGAGATGTCGAGTACATCGTTCAGGAAGGCCAGGTAGTGCTAATTGATGAGCACACAGGCCGAACCATGGCCGGTCGGCGATTATCCGAGGGGCTGCATCAGGCGATTGAGGCCAAGGAGGGAGTGAAGATTCAGAGCGAGAGTCAGACCCTCGCCTCGACCACCTTCCAAAACTTTTTCCGTCTTTACGACAAGCTCTCAGGGATGACGGGAACAGCCGACACGGAGGCGTTTGAGTTTCGTCAGATCTACGGTCTCGACTGCGTCGTGATTCCGACCAATGTGCCCATGATGCGCGATGATCTCAACGATCTTGTCTACCTGACCCGGGAGGAGAAGTTCGAGGCCATCAGTGAAGATGTGCAGTCCTGTATTGACAGCGGAGCGCCGGTGCTAGTCGGCACGGCCTCGGTAGAGACTTCTGAGGAGCTGTCGCAGGCGTTCCAG
>CALKEI010000203.1 GCA_938085095.1 uncultured Luminiphilus sp.
CCGATGTCGGGCAACACGCTGCGCACCCCACTTTGTGCGGGCGCTGCATCACCAATATCGAGGGCTCGGGTGAGGTCCGTCACTTTGCGTGAAAGCGGATGGATTGCGGCGATTGGCCAGCGCCCCTGGGTGGGTTTGGTGATCGCTGTTGTCGTGATTGCAGCGGATCAATGGACTAAACAGATCGCGATAGCAGAACTCGATTTCCGCAGCCCTCAGCAGGTCACGAGCTGGTTCAACTGGATGCTGACCTATAACACGGGCGCGGCCTTCAGTTTTTTGGCTGATGCAGGGGGGTGGCAGCGCTGGTTCCTGACAGGTGTCGCCTTGGCAGTCAGTGTGTTCATTGTGGTGTGGTTGTTTCGGCTGAACCCCGAGGATCGTGGGTTGGTGATGCCGCTGGGTCTGATCCTTGGCGGTGGTGTTGGCAATCTGATTGATCGGTTGTTGCTGGGTCATGTGGTGGACTTTATTTCCCTCCATTACCAGAGTTGGTATTGGCCGGCTTTCAATCTCGCCGATTCCGCTATTACCCTGGGCGCTGCGTGGTGGTTGCTGAGCGCATTTTTTGGTAAAGCTTCCCCCCCGGAAAAACCCCCCGTATCCTGAGCCTATGAATTTAGAGATTGAATCCAGCACCCGGGTCACCTTGAACTTCTCCCTCACACTGGAGACGGGCGAGGAAGTCGATTCGAATTTTGGAGCGGATCCAGTCAGCTTCGTGATGGGCGATGGTTCGTTATTACCCGGATTTGAGCGGCGGTTGCTCGGTATGCGGGCGGGGGACGAGGCAGAATTCCGGATCCCGCCTGAAGAAGGCTTTGGTGAGCCGCACGACGACAACGTGCAGTCGATTCCCAGAGGGGACTTTGACAGCGATACGCCGCTGGAGCCCGGCATGCTCTTTACCTTTGCCGACGCGGCAGGGGGTGAAGTCCCCGGGATGATTGCCGACGTGGGCGACACGACGGTGACCGTCGATTTCAATCATCCGCTGTCAGGGCGTACTATTCACTTTAAGGTGCGCATAGCGCGCGTGGAACCGGCGGAACTGCACTGATGGACATCGTACTTGCCAACCCTAGAGGTTTCTGTGCCGGGGTGGATCGTGCCATTGATATCGTCAATCGCGCCCTCGAGGTGTTTGGCGGTCCGGTTTATGTGCGCCATGAAGTGGTTCACAACCGTCATGTAGTCGATGACCTGCGCACTCGCGGTGCAGTGTTCGTCGACGAGTTGGCCGAAGTGCCCGACGACGCGATCGTTATTTTTAGTGCCCATGGCGTATCCCGCGCCGTTCAGGAAGAGGCAGAGGGTCGAGGCCTGCAGGTGTTTGACGCCACCTGCCCACTGGTGACTAAAGTTCACGTTGAGGTGGCCGCCTTTAGTGCGGCGGGGCGAGAGTGCGTTCTGATTGGTCATGCGGGGCATCCCGAGGTCGAGGGAACCATGGGTCGTTACGACACCTCCCACGGCGGGGCGATTTATTTGGTCGAAGATGAACAACAGGCCGCCGCGCTGGAAGTGGGTGACCCTGCCTCGCTGGCTTTTGTGACACAAACCACGCTCTCGGTGGACGATACGGCCAAAGTGATAGACGCCCTGCGCGCCAAGTTTCCCGACATTCAGGGGCCGCGCAAGGATGATATTTGTTACGCCACCCAAAACCGACAGGATGCGGTCAAAACCTTGGCCGATGAGGTGGATATTGTGCTGGTGGTGGGTTCGACCAACAGCTCCAACTCGAATCGCCTGCGCGAGCTGGCCGAGCGTTGTGGTGCGGGTGCTTACCTCATCGATGACGCCAGTATGATCGACTCCCAGTGGCTCGCTGGAAAACAGCGCGTGGGCGTGACCGCCGGTGCCTCTGCTCCGGAGTTGTTGGTACAGGAAGTGATTGCAACGCTGCGGCAGCATGGCGGTGTGACCGTGCGAGACCTCGATGGTCGGGAGGAAAACATCACTTTTTCACTGCCCAAGGGGCTGCGCATTCCCACAGTAGCGGTAGACGACTAGCCTCATCTCGTTGTCACCCCTCGGCCGCCGGCCTTTTAGTGGTTGACTGATTTTTCCAATGGAATCCTTATCCGCCCGGGATCTGGCTGCATCGATGCTGCGCCAGTAATGTCGGCGAATGGCGAGCAAACGGCCAAATATCCGAAACCGTCATCAAGGTTTCACCCTCCTCGAGAGTCTGGTGACGCTCGCCATCGTGGGGATTTTGACGGCAATGGCCGCGCCCTCGTTCAAGAGCCAGATCGCAATGGCCCGCGTCAGAGCGGGTGCTCAGCAGTTGTATGCGGCTGCTCAGTTTGCTCGAACGACTGCGCAGTTAACGGGTCGAACCGTGATGCTGTGCCCGATGACTGATTTCACTGGCGAGCTGCCAGAGTGTGGCGGGCACTTTGGACAGGCTATTGCGGCGATGGCAGTGAGCCGGGAAGGCAACGAATTGCTGCGGGTCTGGTTCCCCCCGGCGGGAGTAACGGTGACCAATCGTAGCGGTGCCAGGTCGGTCACGGGCGCGCTGGTGTGGGATAGTCAGGGTCTCGGAAGCCGCAACCTGACCTTGTCGGTGTGCGCGCTGGAGCA
>CALKEI010000204.1 GCA_938085095.1 uncultured Luminiphilus sp.
CCAGGCTGGCCGCACGCCCAACCCTGATATCTTATGCAATCGGGAGATCAAGTTCCGCGCATTTTTGGATTACGCCAGTCAACTTGGAGCCGACATGATCGCCACGGGGCACTACGTACAAACGGATACGCTGTGCGGCACAAGTCGGCTCCTGAAAGGCACTGATGGCAATAAGGACCAAAGCTACTTCCTGCATCAGGTAGACCACAAAGCGCTGGCGAGAACCCTCTTTCCAGTGGGCTCCGTCGATAAAACGTCGGTGCGCGCGAAGGCGGCTGGAGCAGGCTTCATCAATGCGCGGAAAAAAGACAGTACGGGCATCTGCTTTATCGGGGAACGGCGTTTCCGAGACTTCCTGCGCCAGTACCTCCCTGCCCAACCAGGGCCAATCCTGTCCATTGACGGAGAGGATTTGGGGGAGCATGAAGGGCTCATGTATCACACGATTGGGCAAAGACAGGGTTTGCGCATCGGCGGACTCGCCAATCACTCCGAAGCCCCTTGGTATGTGGTGGACAAAGACGTGTCGAGCAACGCACTGATCGTGGCGCAGGGAAATGACCATCCCGCACTGTTCCACCAGCGGCTCACGGCCGCCGATGTGATCTGGATCAGCGGTAAGCCGCCCACGCTACCCTTATCCTGCAACGCTAAAATACGCTACCGCCAAGCAGATCAAGCATGCGTTGTCAGAGCCAACGAAGCGCTACTCGAGGTCACCTTCAGAGAGCCGCAACGCGCCGTCACACCCGGACAATCCGTCGTCTTCTATGAGGGTGATGTCTGCCTCGGTGGCGGCGTGATCGAGCGCGCCGAATGAGCCAGCGCTCGCTAGTGGAACAACGAACACTCGCATTAGCCGGCGTGGCGCAAGCCGCGCGCATTGTGGACCTCGCAGCCAAAACCGGTAGCTGGCCGGCACCCTTTGTGGAGGCCTCGATTCACTCTCTATTCTGTTTTGATCCCGACGCGGTAGACACCGTCTTCGGTACTCCCCAAGGCATTCGGCTCGGACTCGAACAACTAGCCGCCTGCCTCGGGCTTTCTCAGGACCAAGCGAGCGCAGACACACTCCGCTACACACTGGCAATTCTGCAGCTCGAACGGCGTTTTGCCGCGCGAGATGACCTGCAGGCGATTGTGCACTCGAGATTGAAGCACGCCGCCTACAAAGCTGAAAATTTCTCAAGTGATATTAAAGGTTTAAGTGCTAATATTTCATCAGTTTATCAAGATACCCTGAGCACGCTGCCCTACCGCATTAAGGTCACCGGGAGCGCGCAGCATCTTAATAACCCCCATGTCGCCGATGTGGTGCGGGCCTTGCTGATGTGCGGCGTTCGGGCTGCCTTTCTATGGCGTCAGCTCGGCGGTACACGCCTCAAACTGATGCTCAGCCGGGGCGCAGTAAGAGAGAGCGCCGCGCGCATGGCTAGAGACCTCGGTGTGACCCATTAACCAAACGCGGCACCCCCGCCATGGTAAACTGGGGTCCTCTTAATAGCAGGGACAACCATGAGCCTTACCCCGCTGAACGCCCTCTCGCCATTAGATGGTCGCTACCATGCAAAAGCGGACCCACTGCGAGCCATTTTTTCCGAATTTGGTTTGATTAAAAGACGTGTGCAGGTTGAAGTCGCCTGGCTCCGGGCGCTCTCACAGTGTGAAGGCATTACGGAAGTACCGGCATTCAGCAAGGCCGCTTCTGAGGTACTGGATCGCATCACTAACGAATTCGGTGAGGCGGAGGCCGCGCAAATCAAGGCCATCGAGGCGACGACCAACCACGATGTCAAAGCCGTCGAATACTTCCTTAAAGACGCTGTAAAAGAGTGCGCTGAGCTGGTTACCGTTAGCGAGTTCATTCATTTTGGTTGCACAAGCGAGGACATCAACAACCTCTCACATGCCCTGATGATTCGCGATGGCCAGCAGGTGCTCGCAGAGACTTACTCAAAGGTGGCGCGCGACCTTACAAGTCTCGCTCATGAACATGCAGCGCAGCCGATGCTGTCGCGCACTCATGGGCAAGCCGCTACGCCCACCACGCTTGGCAAGGAATTAGCTAACGTGGTGGCGCGCCTTAATCGGCAACGAGACGCCGCCAGCGCTATTACGCCGTTGGGGAAGATAAATGGTGCCGTGGGTAACTACAACGCACACCACGTCGCCTACCCCGAAGTTGACTGGCCCGCATTATCACAAGGCCTCGTCGTCTCTCTGGGCCTCGAGTGGAATGCCTACACGACACAAATCGAACCGCACGATTACATGGCCGAATACTTTAACGCCATCGCGCGAACCAATCAGATTCTCGTCGATTTCTGCCGAGATGCCTGGTCGTATATTTCACTGGGCTATTTCAAGCAGCGAGTCATTGAGGGAGAGGTGGGCTCTTCCACCATGCCCCATAAGGTAAACCCGATCGACTTTGAAAATGCCGAGGGTAATTTTGGGCTTGCGAATGCCCTGCTCGACCATCTGGCGCACAAACTTCCGGTTAGCCGATGGCAACGGGACCTCACCGACAGCACCGTGCTGAGAAATATGGGCGTCGCGCTGGGGTACGCTCTGCTGGCGCTCACCTCGCTCGAACGCGGCATCGGTAAGCTCGAGGTCTCAACGGAACCGATGTCAGCAGACCTCGACGCCTCTTGGGAGGTGCTGGGAGAGGCCGTACAGACGGTTATGCGGCGCTACGGCGTGCCAGAGCCCTATGAAAAGCTCAAAGCGCTCACACGGGGACAGCGGTTAGATGCCGATACTCTGCAATCTTTCATACTTGCGCTCGACATTCCCAATGAAGCCAAAGAGAGGCTCATGTCCCTAACACCGGCAACCTATATCGGCTACGCCCCCGAACTGGCCAAAAACATTAGCGATTAACGCGGCAGCAGCAGGGCAACGAAGCGATGTTACTTCCCGTCACAGACGAGCAGTTTCTGGCTGAGTATTGGCAACAGAAGCCGCTACTGTGTCCCAACGCATTGCCGCACTTCCGCTCTCCCCTGTCTGCCGAGGAGCTTGCCGGTCTAGCGATGGAAGCC
>CALKEI010000205.1 GCA_938085095.1 uncultured Luminiphilus sp.
ACCTCAAACGCCGGGGTAGGCAACCCCACACCCTGCCAGATCCATTTGGTCCGAATCTTGTCCATGGTCAGTGCAGAGGCCATCAACCCACAACCGCTATAAGGCAGTTTCATGAGTTCAAATAAACCCTGCACCGTGCCATCTTCTCCGCCCGGGCCATGGAGCAAGTTAAAGACAAAGGACGCTTCCTTGAGCCGCTCCGGCCAATCCTTTTCTGCAGGATCAACCCGCAGCACATTCGCGCCGTCCTGTTCAAGCGCACGGGCAACGGCCTCACCGCTCTGCAACGAAATACTGCGCTCGGCGGCCGTACCACCCAACATGACTGCCAACGTCTTCCCGCTGAAAGGCCTGCGGCTCACTGCAGCACCTCCAGTGACTCGCAGTCAGCGAGAACGCCCGCCAGGCGCCCAATATCACCCGCTCCCTGCATTAGCAGAATGTCCGCGTTCTCCATCACACCGGCTAACACCGCAGCGAGCTGACGCTGATCAGACACCACAATCGGCTCCACCACGCCTCGGGAGCGAATCGCTTTTGCCAGAGACTGGGAATCCGCTCCCTCTATCGCCACTTCGCCGGCGGAATAGACATCCAGTAGGATCAAGCACTGGGCCTCACCGAGCACCGATACGAACTCATCGAAATGATCTCGGGTGCGCGTAAATCGGTGAGGTTGATAAACCATGACCACTCTCTGACCGGCGAAGGCATCCCGCGCCGCCTGCAACGTCACCGCAACCTCCGTCGGGTGGTGCCCATAGTCATCGATCAGACGCGCGGTGCCAGACTGCCAACGCACTTCCCCCAAGTCCGAAAAGCGCCGACCGACGCCAGCAAATTCTAAAAGCCCCTTGACAATCGATTCGTCGGGAATGCCCAGCTCTGAGCACAACGCAGCTGCGCCCACTGCATTCTGCGCGTTGTGCAAACCGGGCATTCTCACCGTGAGTGCCAACGGCATTGCCCCTTCGGGGCGAATCAGCTCAAAGTGGCTGTACAAGCCCTCGCCCCGGTAATTTTCGAGCCGGTAATCAGCGTCACTGTGACGGCCATAGGTAATCACACGGCGTGAGAGCGCCGGGATCAGATCCCGCACTCCCTTGTCATCCAGACACATCACGGCTGGACCATAAAAAGGCAGGTTGTGCAGAAATCCGTCGAAGGCTTGTATGTAGCGAGCGAGGTCTCCCTCATAGTGCTCCATATGGTCCGCTTCGATATTGGTGACCAGCGCCATCATGGGCTGCAGGTGCAGAAAAGAGGCATCACTTTCATCTGCCTCCACCACCAAATATTGCCCCTCACCCAGCGCCGCGTTAGCCCCCGCCTGATTGAGCAGGCCGCCGATGACGAAGGTCGGATCCTCGCCCGCCTCACCGAGGATGGCTGCGATCAGACTGGTGGTCGTGGTTTTACCGTGCGTGCCGGCGACGGCGATACCAAAGCGGTAACGCATCAGCTCTGCCAGCATCTCTGCGCGCGGGACAACGGGAATACGCCTTTCCCGGGCAGCTACTCGCTCCGGGTTATCATCAGGCACCGCCGCCGACACCACCAACACATCCGCGTCCTCAAGATGCTCGGCGGCATGGCCAATATGAACGGTGATCCCGAGGGAACGCAGTCTTGCGACTACTGCGCTCTCAGTTTGATCAGAGCCCGTCACGGTGTAACCCAAGCCCGCCAGTACCTCGGCGATACCGCTCATGCCGGCGCCCCCGATACCCACCATAAAAATGTGGCGAGTACGGCCCATGCCGGGTATCCGAGGACGTGGCTCAACCATCTGCAAGCACCACCCCCCTGAGCACCTCGACAACGCGATGAGTGGCTTCGGCGGCCCGCGCCTGACAAGCGGCAGTCGACATTGCCAACAAGGCGGCCGGGGCGGCAACCCACTTTATTAATAGCTGTGCCACCTGCTCAGGGGTAGCGTCGATCTGCGGCAACAGTAATGCCGCATCCAAATCTGCGAGCACGCGAGCATTTTTGGTCTGGTGGTCATCAATGGCATGCGGCAGGGGTATCAGTAACGAGGCCGTTCCTGTGGCCGTTAGCTCTGAAATGGTCAAGGCACCGGCACGCGCAATCACCACATCTGCCCAGCGGTAGGCCGCGCCCATGTCTTCGATAAAGTCATCGCACCGACGGTCTGCAAACGAACTGTTTTGCCACGCTGCGTCGGCGGCTGCCCGGTTTCGCTCTCCGCATTGCTGCCACAGCGCTACCGACTGACTCAGTCCCTGCTCTGCAAGAAGGTGGAATACGGCCGGAAGCAACTGATTCAGGGGTGCAGCACCAAGACTACCTCCCAGAGCCAATACTCTCAGAGGTCGCTCAACGGAAAAGCCAGAGAGCTGCTTCAATGACTCGCGATCGACCGGCTGCAGCGTCGCTCTGACCGGATTGCCGACCACCTCTGCATAATTGCCCTCCGCAAATCCGCCCGGCAAACCACACAGCACACGCTTCGCCATCGGCGCCAGCCAGCGATTCGTGGTGCCGGCGACCGCGTTTTGTTCGTGAATCACCAGCGGTTTTCGGGTGAGCCAGGCGGCTAAGCCTGCAGGTCCAGCGGCGTAGCCGCCCATGCCCAACACCACATCCGGTTTAACGCGCCAGATGACCGATAGGGACTGGCATACCGCCAGAACGAGGCGGATCGACCCCTGCACTCGCGCCAACAGACTTTTACCCCGTAAACCCGACACGCTGAGGTGGTGGAGGGGCAAACCGGCGGCCGGTACCAAGCGCTGCTCAATACCACGATCTGTGCCAATCCAATCAACAGACCAGCCCTGCTCGGTGAGTAATTCCGCCACCGCTAACGCAGGATAGACATGACCACCCGTGCCCCCTGCGGCGATCAGGGCACGGCCGGCACGCTCGGCGAAACGATTCATGTCGCCACCCATCGAGACGGCGCGGCCGTGCGAGTTGGATCACCTCTAAGCTGCTGGGCGATCCGCAATACAATGCCCAACAGCACACAGTTCATGATGAGACTCGAGCCGCCGTAGCTGACGAAGGGCAGCGTCAGCCCTTTTGTGGGTAACAGACCTGAACTAGCGCCCATATTGACGAACACCTGGCCGGCAAACATCAGCGCGGTGCCAAAACAAACGTGGGCCTCAAAGTGGTTGCCGCCTGAAGCCGCCCGCCAGCCCGTTTGCAAAATACGCGCAACCAGCAGCGCGAACAGCGCTATCAGGGCAGTAGCCCCCACCAAACCGGTTTCCTCGGCCCAAATGGAAAAAACAAAATCGGTGTGGGCCATGGGCAGATAAAACAGTTTTTGCACACTGTTACCCAAGCCAACTCCCAGCCACTCTCCCTGACCGAACGCAATCAGAGATTGAATCAACTGGAAACCTGAGCCGAAGGGGTCTGCCCAGGGGTCCTGATAAGCGGTCAGACGGGCAAGTCGATATGGCGCAGCCAGCACCAGTCCGGCAAAGGCGATCGCGACCGTCACCAGCATAGTGATGACGTAAATTAACCGGGCGCCCGCCAGAAACATCATGCCCACTACCATGCCGACGGCAATGACCGTGGTGCCAAAATCGGGTTCCAGCAGGAGCAATAAAGCGACCACCGCCAAAATACCGATCAAGCGCGCGAGACCACTCCAGTGATATCTGACGGCGTCTTCCTGTCGAACCAGATACCCGGCCGCGTAAAGCAACAAGGCCAACTTGGCAAACTCTGAGGGTTGCAGGGTGATGGGTCCTAACGGGAGCCAACGCTGCGCTCCGTGCACCTCTCGACCGATACCCGGCATCAGAACAAGAATAAGCAGGGCGAAAGCGAAGAACAGCAGCCACGGTGATAGCCGTTGAAGGGTTTCGGTGGGCAAGATAAAGAACACGCCGCCCGCAGCAAGGCCCAGCAGCAAATACATGGCATGGCGCTCGGTGTGATGCCACGGGTTACCGAAATGGAAGTCACTGTATTCGATCGATGCCGAAGCGATTGCAATCAGACCTATACTGATCAACGCAACGCCGAGCATCAGCATGATGGGATCACCGCGGTACGTCGGAATATAAATGGTGGGGCTCATGCCGCCACCTGCAATGCGGCGACAGCTTCCTGAAATCGCTGGCCCCGCTCAACATAGCTAGCAAACATATCGAAACTGGCGCACGCCGGAGAGAGCAAAACCGTGTCACCCGGCTGAGCCTGCGACGCACTCAGCCGCACCGCATCCTCGAGGTTTACAACGGTCTCCATCGGTATCACACCGTCGAGCTGCGCAAGAATATCGTCCGTGGCCTCGCCTAACACGAGCAGCCGAACACGGGCTTTAGTGAGCGCTTTTTCAAGGAGTGAGAAATCCTGCCCTTTGCCCTGACCGCCGATAATGAGCCAGATGCAACCGTCCCCGGCAAAACCTTGTAACGCTGCCGCTGTCGCACCGATGTTGGTGCCCTTGCTATCGTCAATAAACCGTACGCCATTAACGTCGCCGACAAACTGACAACGATGCGGCAGTCCCCGGTATCGCTTTGCGCCTTCAAGGAGCCCGTCCATCGGCAGCGCCAGAGCCGACCCCAATGCGACCGCCGCCAAGACATTCAAATAGTTGTGGGTGCCGGACAGCGTGAGCGCATCGCTACTGAGCAGTGGCGTCAGCCCACGGCAAAGCCAAGTGACGCCGTCGATCTGCCGCAGGCCAAACTCATCAAGATCAGGCTCTCCGGATCGCCACCAGGTCACGGGAATATCTTCAGGTAGCAGGGGAATGGTCAGTGCATCGTCGCGGTTGGCGACCACGTGACTCACCTGCTTGAAGATGGCATGTTTAGCCCTGTGATAATCACTCAGGGAGGCGTAACGATCCAGATGATCGGCGCTCAAATTGAGCACCGTGGCCAGCCGTAACCCCACGCTTTCTGAACGCTCCAGCTGAAAGCTTGAAAGCTCCAGAATGTACAGATCAGGCTTGTCCGCAAGCAGGTCCAGCGCGGGGCGTCCTAAGTTCCCCCCCACGGCGACCTTGATGTCACAAGCAGCCACCATCTCGGCGAGTAATGATGTCACCGTAGACTTGCCGTTTGAGCCTGTGATGCCCACGACGGGCGCATCGGCCGCCTCGAGAAACAGATCAATATCCCCGCGTACACGACATCCCCGGTCCCGGGCACGCGCTACCAACGGGTGATCCAGCGCCACTCCGGGACTCACAATCATTTCGGTGTAGTCGTCCGCAAAGGCGGCATCGACCTCACCGAAGGTGACCTTGCTGCGATCGATATCAGCGAACACCAAGGCATCGTCAGCCATTTCGGCTCGGGTATCGAGTGCGCTAAAGACCACGCCTTGTTGTCGCCACCACCGAGCCACTGATTGCCCCGTCACGCCGAGGCCAACGAGCAGTCGTCTCTCTGAGCTGGCGATTGTGGAGGTAGTCATCGACATCTGATCACCGTAGCTTCAGAGTCGCGAGCCCAAACAGGACCAGCATCACTGTAATAATCCAGAAGCGCACAATGACGCGCGGCTCCGGCCAACCTTTGAGCTCGAAATGGTGATGGATCGGCGCCATCCGAAAGACGCGCTTTCCTGTCAGCTTGAAGGATCCGACCTGGATGATGACCGAGACGGTCTCCAGTACAAAAATCCCGCCCATGATGAACAACACGATCTCGTGGCGAGTCATTACGGCCACAATGCCGAGGGCAGCACCCAGGGCCAGTGCCCCCACGTCGCCCATAAAAATCATGGCGGGATAGGTGTTGAACCACAGAAAACCCAAACCTGCGCCCGCAATGGCGCCGCAAAACACCATCAGCTCTCCCGCGCCCGGAAGATAGGCAATGTTCAGATACTCAGCAAACTCAACGTGACCTGTGAGGTAGGCAATCACCCCCAGACCGGTCGCCACCATGACAGTAGGCATGATCGCAAGCCCATCCAAACCGTCGGTCAAATTGACCGCGTTGCTTGAACCCACGACCACAAGGTACGTGAAGGGAACAAACCACCACCCCATATTGAGCGCCACATCTTTGAAGAAGGGCACATACAGTGTGGTTTCCTCGAGCAAAATCGCGCTATCAAAAAGGTAAAGGGTTACACCAAACGCAAACACGGATTGCCACAGATACTTCCAGCGAGCGGGCAAGCCCCGTGTATCTCTGCGCACCACTTTGCGGTAGTCGTCCACCCAGCCGATGGCACCAAACGCCACCGTGGTGAATACAGCGACCCACACATAGCGACTGCTTAAGTCTGCCCAGAGCAGTGTGGACCCCAGGACGGTGACTAGAATCAGGGCTCCGCCCATCGTCGGGGTGCCTGCCTTCTGCAAATGTGATTCGGGTCCCTCCGCGCGAATCGTCTGGCCAATTTGCAGTTCATTCAGGCGCCCAATAACAAAGGGACCCACTACCATGGAAATTGCCAGTGCCGTGCAAGCAGCGAGAATGCCCCGCAGGGTTAGGTATTGGAAAACAGCAAATCCCGAATCGATCGCAAGCAATTGTTGGCTGAGCCACATCAACATGACGATGCCTCCCCGGGCGCCAGAAGCCACGCAACGGTATGCTCGAGGCCGGCGCCCCGAGAGCCTTTTACCCAGATAGTGTGTTCCTCAGGCAGCGCTGGAAAACAGGCCTGCAATGACGCCTGATCAGCGAAGTGGAGCGCCTCATGCCCAAACACCTCAGCCGCAGGGGCCGCTTCGTGGCCCACTGCGATCAACTGGTCTATGCCAGCTTCACTCGCATAGGCACCGACTTCTCGATGCAGTGCGTCGCTGGCATCCCCAAGCTCAAGCATCGGTCCGAGTAGCAGAAGGCGGTACCCTGATTCTCTCGCCAGCACATCAATCGCCGCCTTTACCGCCGCCGGATTCGCGTTGTAACTGTCATCGACCACCCGGCCGCCAGCTGGCCGGCGGGATAACATGCCGCGACCGGCAATCGGCAACACTGCCTCGAGTCCCTTCACCGCAGTCTCTGGCGCGACACCCAGTTCGACCGCCACAGCGAATGCCGCCAGCGCATTCATGACGTGCTGGTCGCCTGCGAGCTTCAGTCTCACGGGAACAGATACCGCCGGTCCCTCCAATTGAAATTCGGTCCCCTCAATCCCCTTATGCAGGATCTGAACGGCTCGGTAGTCGGCGACTTCTGACAAACCAAATGTGACTTGTCTTGCCCGTCCCGCTTGCTCCCGCCAGTGCGGCAACCACTGTTGGTCAGCGTTCATAATGGCGACACCGGCCTCACCCAAACTCTGAAAAATCTCACCTTTCGTCGCAGCGATTGCGTCGACGCTGTCGTAGTAGGCAAGGTGGGCAGCAGAAGCATTCAGACATACCGCTACATCAGGCCTCGCGAGCTCACAGAGATATGCGATGTCGCCGGGCCGGCCCGCACCCATCTCGATAACGCCGAACCGATGCGACGGGGTCAATCCGGCGAGCGTCATCGGCACGCCGAGCTCATTGTTCTGATTGCCAAAGGTGGCGTGGACTGCACCCTCTTGCGCAAGCGCCGCAGCGATAAGATTTTTTGTGGTGGTTTTGCCCGCGCTGCCGGTTATTGCAACGATGTCTCCTGCAAAGGCCTGACGCTTCAGGTAGCCAAAACGTCCAGAAGCACGGGTAACATCAGATACGACCAGCTGGGGCGACACCCCTTCGAGCTTGCGCTCAGTCAACAATGCAGCGGCGCCCCGCGCCATCGCCTGAGGCGCGAAGTCATGCCCGTCTACGTGTTGTCCACCAATTGCTGCAAACAGATCGCCCGTCTCGACTTGGCGACTGTCCACCACCAGACTCTGAAGCGGAACAGATTCTCCAACCAGTTTTCCACCGGTTTCCTCGGCCAGCGCCTGCAGCGCAATGGCCGTCATCAGGCGGCCCGCCTCAGCTCAAGATGCTCCGCGGCGCACTCGGCATCGCTGAAAGGCCGTCGAACACCGTCGACCTCCTGATACGTTTCATGCCCCTTACCGGCAATGAGCACGGTATCGCCAACATTTGCCTCGGAGACCGCGAGCGCAATCGCGGCAGCGCGGTCGGCTTCAATTACGGGCGAGCCGGCCTCACAGCCGCACAGAATGTCGCTAATGATTGCCTCGGGCGCCTCGGACCGGGGATTGTCGCTGGTCACGACGACACGGTCGGCAAATCGACACGCGACCGCGCCCATTTCAGCTCGCTTGCCACGGTCCCGGTCGCCACCGCAACCGAACAATACCCAAATCTGACCGCCGTTTTGTGCCTCGGCCAGAGCGCGAATCGCACGCTCAAGCGCGTCGGGGGTGTGAGCGTAGTCGATGACCACTCTGATATCCGCGTCGGCACCAATAGACTGCAAGCGACCTAGAACGGGCCGCACCGCTTCCGCTGCGCCGAGGGCCTCAGCAAACGGCACGCCCAAAGACAGCACTGCGGTCAGCGCTGCGACGATGTTAAAGGCATTAAATTGACCCGATAACGAGGTCTGGAGGCTGCCCTCACCCCATGGTGTCCGCAACCTAACGGTCAGCGGGGCGGTTTGACTGATCTCAAACTGCACCGCTGCTGAGGCTTTATTATCAGAGACGCCAAAGCTGTCCGATCGCCACACATCACGATGCTCGGCAACCGCCATATCATCGGCATTGTAAATACGGGTGGCCGGCGCGAAGTCTCGAAAGAGTCGGAGCTTTGCCGTGCAGTATTCCGCCATGGAACGGTGGTAATCCAGATGATCCCGAGACAAATTCGTGAACATCCCGACATCAATCTCGAGTCCATCCAAACGCCCTTGATCCAACGCATGACTCGAAGCCTCCAACGTCACACACTCCACTCCGTCGGCGCGCCAGCGATGCAGCTGCCGATGAAGCGCCAAACAATCGGGAGTGGTGTTTCGGGTCTCAATAGGTTGCTGATCAAGTCGCATACCAAGCGTGCCGATGGACCCTGTCTTCTTGCCTGTCAAGCGCAACATCTGTGCCGCCAGATCGACCACCGAGGTCTTTCCGTTTGTTCCGGTGACCGCAATTACATTGAGATCACTGGAGGGCGACGCATAAAAACGATCCGCCAGGCGGCCAAGCTGAGATCTCAGATTCTCAATCGGTACGATTCGCGCGTCCCGGGAATCAATCTGCTCGCCAGGCTCGGCCAGCACTGCTACTGCGCCTTGCGCCAGCGCCGACGCGATAAACTCCCTGCCATCCCGCTCCGATCCGGACACTGCGACAAAAACGTCCCCCGGCCTCACCTCGCGACTGTCGAGTATGAGATTGGCAGCCACCACATCGGGTACCTCGGGATCCTGGAGTAAGGTGCGCAGACTCATGCTCACCGGCCACCCCCTGAGGTGGCCAGCAGCGCCCCCATCTCAGATTGCTCGGGTTGCGCATTGCGTATTCGCAAGACTTCTTCTGTAATGCGGGAATAAACCGGAGCAGCAGCTAACCCTCCCCCATAGTGATCGCCACGAGGCTGATCAATTAGGATTGCGGTGACATACCGCGGCGCACTCATGGGCGCAATACCAACGAAGAAAGCGACATACTGATCATCGAGATAGCCGCCCTCGCCCACCTTGTGAACCGTTCCGGTCTTGCCGCCAACGGAAAAACCAGGCACCCGAGCGAGGGTGGCCGTACCGCCCGGACCCGTCACGCGATCGAGCACCTCAAGCACCGCCGCGGCGATATCGGCGTCAATAACCTGCTTGCCGGGAGGAAGGTCGCCCATATCCTGCTTTAACAGTGTGAGCGGACGTCTCACTCCGCCATTCGCCAATACGGCATAAGCGCGTGCCAATTGAATGGGCGTAGCGGTGAGACCATAGCCAAAGGCCAACGTGACTTTTTCGATCTCGCTCCAGTGCGTGGGCGCTGGCAATCTGCCAGCCCGCTCGCCAGGGAAACCCGTCCCCGTAGATTCCCCCAGACCAAAGCGATACAGCACATCCAGAATGGCTTCATGCCCAACCGTCTGGGCCATCTTGGTGACCCCAACCTGGCTGGACTTCTCGATGATCTTTGAAACCGAGATCTCGCCATAGTTGCGTGGATCGTGCAGCACCTTCGCACCGACGCGAATTCTTCCCGGAGTGGTATCCACCAAACTATCAATGTGGAACCGACCACTTTCCAGTGCCGCAACCAGTGTCAGCGTTTTAACCGTAGAACCCGGCTCGTAGGCATCGGTGAGCGCACGGTTGCGCGCGCTACTGAAATCCAGCGCCTCACGGCTGTTGGGATTGAAGACCGGGTAATTACTGACAGCCAGCACCTCGCCTGTCCAGGCATCAAGGGTCACTGCGGAACCGGCGACCGCCCCGGTTTCTCGCATGGCCCGCTGGAGCTCACGATGCTGGGCATATTGCAGGCGCAGATCGAGACTCAGGGCGAGGGCCTTACCCGGACGGGGCTCCTCGATCAAACCGAAATCGCGGACCGCATCTCCATGGAGATCTTTGATAAATCGTTTCTTACCGGGCACCCCGCGCAGCCACTCTTCGAATGCAAGCTCAACGCCGGCAATTCCATGACCATCCACATTAGTCAGACCCAGAATCTGCGCCGTCACCTCGCCTGCCGGGTAGTACCGACGATATTCCCGCTCCCCCCGCACCCCTTCGAAACCTTCACGCAGCACGCGCCTCGCGAAGTCAGGGGTTTGATGTCGCGCAAGGTACATATACTGCTTGTCGCCATAGAAATTCAGCTTGTCTTGCAGAGCAGATGCGTCGAGCGACAGCAGTGCTGCCAAGTCATTGAGGCGCTGGCTGTCCTTCAGTTGCTGTGGGTTAGCCCACAGGGAGACAACGGGCGAGCTGACCGCAAGCGGGGTGCCATTGCGATCCTCAATGAGCCCCCGATATACCGGTATTTCGGCCGTGCGCACGGTGCGCAACGCCCCCTGCTCTCTCAAAAAGACTGCACCCTGACCGCCGTCAGTGATTTGCAGGAGAATCAAACGCCCCATTAGCGTAACGACCAGTGCGGCGAGTGCGACGCAAATGACGATAAATCGCCATCGGGGGAGCGCAGAGGGTTGGTGCTTGCGCTTCACTCTGAGATCACCTGTGACAAACTCAGATCAGGCGCCTGCATGGACAGCGATTCTGAAGCAATCTGACTGATGCGATGGGGCGCCGCCCACGTATTGATCTCCAGCAGCAGACGGGTGTATTGCTCTTGAAGCTGCCATCGCTGGAGCTCGAGATCCTGCAGGCGCGCGTAGCCTTCTCGCGCCTGATGTGTGCTCGACACCACACCCAAAGCAGACGCGATTAGCCCCAATCCTAGCAACGCAATCAGCCCACTGGGCGATAGTGGAGGCCGATTCACGACAGCCGCTCCGCTACGCGCATGATCGCTGAGCGCGCCCGGGGGTTCTCTGCTACCTCCGACTCGGATGGGATGACGGCCTTGCCGATTTGCCTTAAAGATCCGCGCTGTGCTTCGTACTGGATCGGCACCCCAGGCGGAATGCGCTCTCCGCGCACCGCCTCGCGGATAAAGCGCTTAACAATACGGTCCTCTAACGAGTGAAAACTGATCACTACCAGTCGGCCGCCCGGCGCCAAGGCCAATACAGCAGCCTCCAGTACTTCCCGCAAAGCATCCAGCTCCCCGTTCACATGCAAACGAATCGCCTGAAAGCTGCGCGTCGCGGGATGTTTGTGCTGCTCCCATTTTGGGTTCGCCGCGGTGACAATGTCGGCCAATCGAGCGGTACGCTCTATCGGTGCAATCGTTCGCTCTCTGACGATCGCGGCGGCAATCCGACGGGAGAATCGCTCCTCGCCCAGCTCCCAGAGCACGTTGGCGAGGTCCACCTCGCTTACCTGAGCGAGCCAGCTGGCAGCCGACTGACCGGCATCGGGATTCATCCGCATGTCCAGCGGACCGTCATGAGTAAAACTGAAGCCCCTAGCGGGGTTATCAAGCTGAGGCGACGAGACACCCAAGTCCAGCAACACACCTTGCAAAGTGCCGGGCGCAGCGCACTCGGCCAGCGCGCGAAAATTGACCGCAGAGAACTGAAATCGAGGATCCTTCTCGAGCAATTGCTTGGCTGCCGGCGCCGCAGACGGGTCCTGATCCAGCGCAAGCAGAGCACCCTCGGGAGACAGCGCATCGAGGATACGGGCGCTGTGACCGCCCCGACCAAATGTGCCATCCACGTACGTGCCATCCGCAGATACCATCAACGCTGCAATCGCCTCCTCAAGCAGAACCGGTTGATGTCCCCGGTCCATCAAAGATTGAGCTGCATCAGCTCCGTCGGGAGCTCTCCAGTCGGATCAGTTGATAACGCAGCTGCACACTCCTGCTGCCACAAATCCTCTGACCACAACTCCAGTTTGTTGCCTTGCCCTACCAATACCGCCCGCTTTTCCAATTGTGCGTATTCGCGCAAAGCCGGCGGCACCAGTACCCGACCACTGCCGTCCAGCTGCAGGTCGCTGGCGTAACCCAAGACGAGTCGCTGAAAACGCTTCACCGCAGGATTGAGTGCAGGGAGCGCCTGAACATCGCGCTCGATGCGCTCCCATTCCGGGAGGGGATACAAAGCCAGACAAGCAGTCTGGGTATCGACCGTCAGGACGATGTGGCCCTCGCTGAGCACTGACAACAGCTCACGCTGGCGCGAGGGCACCGCCATGCGGCCCTTGGCATCCAGATTGATATGTTGCACCCCACGAAACATCACGCTGCGCCCACTGATTCCCGCTTCATTCCACAAAATGGGCTATTACCCCACTTTGCACCACATTTCCCCACTATACGCGCGGGCCACAGCAGGGGTCAACGCATCAACCCGAAAAAAACGTGGCTTATCAGTGTGTTAGAAGATCAACGGCGGGCTCGAGATGGTCAAAAACAGCGTGCAGAAATCCGCCTTAAAACAGGTTATTAACCTCTTATACGAGGTTTAGCCTTACCTATTATAACCAAATCGTCTTTTTTATTTTTTTTTAGCTTTAATTGTTCTAACTATGATGGCAATTTACACCCTCAGCGCAGCCGGCAAGCCGGACACCGCTCCCGCATTGAGGTCGCCCTAGAGAAAAAGGATGCCCCCCTGACGGGGGGCATAGCGAGTCGGTCGATAAGCCGGGTTCTGTCATGGACGATCATTCATCTGCGACGAACGTCACCGTTCGCCTGAAGCGACCTACCCGAATCCGCCGAGGGTCACGGCATCAGATTCCTATTTGGTCTTGCTCCGAGCGGGGTTTACCATCGCCACGATTGTTGCCAACCGCGCGGTGCGCTCTTACCGCACCTTTTCACCCTTACCTGCGAACAGGCGGTTTCCTTTCTGCTGCACTTTCCGTGGGCTCACGCCCCCCAGGCGTTACCTGGCGCTCTGACCCGTTGGAGCCCGGACTTTCCTCTGCCGCAACGCGACAGCGATCGCCTGACCAACTCGTGGGCGAGCCTACCGACATCAACATAACCCTGCAAGCTCAAGTATCCCCGCGTTGATCTAGCAACCATTGGTATAAATCTCTCGCCGGCAACCCCACTACATCTGCCACCACCGCTGCGGCACGGCGCGGCGGCAGCTCTGCAGCCAATCTCTCGAGCCAAACCCATACCTCGGGAGCAACCGCTGCATCAGCTCGAGCAAAGCCCTCGACAAGAATGACGACTTCGCCCCGCTGCTGATTCACATCAGCACGGACAAACTCGCACAGTCCTGACAATCGATCGCGACGAAGCGTTTCATGGGTTTTAGTGAGTTCCCGACAAAGCGCTGCCTCACGATTACCCAGCTCAGCGCACATAGCCTCCAGTGACGATATCAGCCGACGCGGCGACTCAAAAAATATCAGCGTCGCCTCGATAGCTCTGATTGCTTTCAGACGATTGGCCCGCTGACCCGCCTTGGCTGGAAGAAAGCCCTCAAAATAAAAATGGTCTGTGGGCAATCCCCCCGCACTCAAGGCGGTAATCGTCGCGCTGACACCGGGCACAGGCACCACCTCAATGTGCTCTGCGTAACATGCCTCTACCAATTTATAACCGGGATCAGAGACCAATGGCGTCCCCGCATCAGAGATCAGGGCGATCGATTCGCCAGACCGCAATCGGCGCAACAAATTCTCCATGGCGGCTGCATCACTGTGATCGTGATAGCTGACCAAAGGCGTGTTAATCGCAAGATGCCGCATTAACTTGCTCGAATGCCGGGTATCCTCGGCGGCGATCACGTCTACTTCTCGCAAGGTCTCGATCGCTCGCAAGGTAATGTCGTCTAGGTGGCCGATGGGTGTCGCAACAACGTAGAGGCAAGCTGGCACTGGTGTCACTCCGTTTGGGGCTATCGCGGTCTCGTTAAAGCTATACTGCCGTGATGAAGCCAATTGGTCACCCTCTGCGAGCGCCCTGTCCACTCTTTTTCATGACAGCTGTCGTTCAATATTTTTTCGTGACGCTCGCCGCACTGGCATTGCTGGCAGGCTGCGCAGGCTCGGGGACGGTGTCCGAAGGCAGCGCGCCACTCGTCATCGTGGACGAGACGTTGCCACTGCCTAAAGAAGGCGAGCGGCTCAACATGCGCGCTATCAAGCGGATATCGCGCCTCGCCAAATCGGAATCTCTGCTGGTCGCCCGCCACGAGCGCAACCAGCTGTTGCTCGCTGATATCGACGCCTCAACGCTAGTCGCCATTGACAGTCAGCTCGCGTGGTTCTCCGGCGACGTGATATTGGCAGATCAACTACTCGAAAAACTTGCCCGAGATAATACCGCCGCGCTCGATTATGTTCTGTCCGAGCAGGAGCAACGTTCAGCACTAACAGGTGATTGGCTAACCGCCGCAAAACGCCTGTTCCATCTATCCCGTCGAGGATCTGCGGGCCGTCAGAGCGACACCGTAAGCGACCAGCTGTTTGCTTACCTACTGCGGCTCGACAGCGCAATACTCCACGAGCAGCTGCAAGATACCGAGAGCCCAGATTGGCGCCGATGGTTAGCAATGCAGGTGGCCTATCGGCAGGGGCTGGAGGCATTTAGCGCCTGGCAGAGGCAAAAAAACGCCCTACCGCAATCCCCTGCGATCCCGAGGCATTTGACGCAATGGACACAGTCTCGCGATCTTGAGCGAATCACGTTACTGCTGCCGCTGGAAGGTACATTGGCCGCCGCGGGTGAGGCCGTCCTATCGGGCGCGATGGCTCAGCTTTACACCTTATTTCCCGATCCTCGCAGCCGACCCGCTTTGAGCGCCATGGATTCGACACGCACTGACGATGTCAGAACGGCTTATCGGCAAGCTACAGAAGACGGAGCCGATCTCGTCATCGGACCATTGACCAAGACGGATGTCACCAGACTGAGACAACTTGCTCAGCGGCCTGTCCCGGTAATCGCCCTAAATCAAACCGACGATCTACCCGATCGACCCGCCCGTGACTGGATCAGCCTCAGTCTCGCACCAGAGGATGAGGCCCGCCAGATCGCGGATATCGCCTTTGGTCGTGCCTGCAGAAATGCCATTGTTATCGCCGCTGACACGCAGCGGGGCTTGCGGCTATTAACGGCATTCGAACAGCGCTGGACAGGCCGTGGCGGCAAACTGCGGGGACGGCTGCTGATAGATGACCCGGCAGAAACTAATGAAGCGATGGGCAAATTGCTGGGATCAGGATCCAGTGATCAAAGAATTCGGTCTGTCGAGCGGGCATTCGATCTGCCGGTGGATGCACGAGGCCGCGGCCGCACCGATTTCGAGTGTATTTTTATGCTCGCACCCGATCCGGCAACCGCTCGAACCTGGCGGCCGTTGCTGGTCTTCCACATGACGGGGGATGTGCCCGTCTATGCCACTTCGGCGATTAACGATGGTGATGACGACACCCGTAACCGTGACCTCAATGGCGTCATGTTTGTGGAGACACCGGCGATGTTGCCGCCCAATACAGGCAGCCGACTGACTCGACTCAAAGCCCTGGGCCAAGATGCAATCACCCTGGCGCTGCATTGGGAGCAGGCTGCGGCCACCGACTATTGGATCATTCAGGGTGAAACCGGCGTGTTGCGCCGCAAGAAGAATGGATCCGTCGAACGAGCATTGGAATTAGCCACTTTTGATGGCTCCCAAATACGTTCAAGACCGCTACGCTGACGGAGGCTTATCACTTCAGGAGTCGCAGTGAGAGACACCGGCCAACATTGGGAAAACCTGGCCGAGCAATTTCTCGTTGAGCAAGGACTCAAACTGATCACCCGAAATTTTTCAACGAAAGTGGGAGAGATTGATCTGATTATGCGCGATGAGCAGCATGTAACATTTGTGGAAGTCAGATACCGTCGCACTTCACGCTTCGGCGGAGCGATAGATAGCATTACTGCTGGAAAGCAGCGCAGGTTGATGCGCTGTGCCGAGGTTTTTTTAATAAGAAACCGGAACTGGGCCAGATACCCTTGCCGCTTCGATGTGATCGCTTATGATGCGTGTAATAGCAGTACCGAACCGCAGTGGGTTCGCGCTGCCTTTGAATAACGATTTTTGGTGACCCACAGCGACGCTATCGTGGATTTCTACTCCCTTATTTCCGAATTTTTCCAACGCCATTTGGAGGCTGCCAGCTTAGCGGTTGATGAACTCGTCGATGCGACAGGCGCCTCCGTAAACAAGGCCGCAGAAGCGATTCTCAACGAGCATAAGCTTTTCAGCATTGGGCTTGGGGCAGACTGTGCCGGCGCCACCGCACTTGCCAGCCTGCTCCACCGCGGAGTGCTGAGGGAACGTCCGAGCCTGCCCGTTGTCGAATTGGCTGAGCACCACATTGAATCCGTTGAAACCGGCGTGAACTGGGCGAGTCAGAAAATTCAGGCACTCGGACAGCCGGGAGATGTCGGCTTCGTTTTCGCTGCTTTATTGGGTGAGCCCGAAATACAGCGCCTGGCCAGCGCTGCCGAACAGCGCCAGATAACACTTGTCTGGGTAGGCAATCGAGGACCCGGTTTGAGTATCAACCTCACTAGCGAGAGCATTGAGACCAGGCTGACGCTGAACACTATTCTTGCGGTCTGTCTCGCAAGACTGATTGACACACATACCTTTGGCCCAATGGAGGGCTGAGCCATGCTGAAATTGAATACGTTATTGCCGGTCGTGATTTTATCTGCGCTACTGAGTGGCTGCGGGGCAATCATGTCCAGCGCCGGAGCCGGACCTATTGAAGACGACCCAGGTGAGCGCACCTTGGGTCAGCAGATGACCGACGAAAGCATCGAGACCAAAGCCAAAGTCAATATCAATGCCGCCGACGATGGATATGACGACGCACACCTCAGCATTGTTTCCTACAATGGCTTCGTATTGGTGGCCGGACAAGTGCCATCGGAAGCACTCAAAGCGTTAGCAACCGATGTCGTGCGGGAGATTGAGGACGTCCGCAGAATATACAATGAGCTGGAAGTCGGCCCCGTAACAGGAGCAGGAACCCGCACTAATGACACCTGGATCACTACTCAGGTGAAATCAAAACTGCTCGCGAGCTCCGATACGCCGGGCACTCGAGTCAAGGTGGTGACCGAGAACAGTGTTGTCTATCTCATGGGCTTGCTGACCGAGGAGGAAGGCGATCGTGTTGCGTTGGAAGCGGCAGAAGTCAGCGGCGCGGCGCGGGTCGTGAAGCTGTTCGAGATTATTGAGGCGCCCGCTATTTAACCACCTTCAAGCTTGGACGAGTGCGGCCACTGGGTGGTTCTGGCGGCTCTTCAGGCTCCTCGGCGGCATCAAACACCATTCCCTGTCCATTCTCGCGCGCATAGATGCCGAGGATTGCTTTAATGGGGACGACGATGTCCGTCGCAACGCCACCAAAACGGCCATTGAAAAAAATCAACTCATTCCCCATCTCTAAGCCCACCACGGCACTCGGCGAGATATTCAGCACGATCTGACCGTCCGTCACGTAGGCCTGGGGCACGTCGACCCCCTCCTGATTTACGTCCACCAACAGATGAGGGGTGCAGTCATTATCCGCTATCCACTCATAAATCGCGCGGATGATATAGGGGCGACTTGAGTTCAATGGGGAGCGGCGACCCTAGGGACGCATCTCTCGCTCTTGCACCGAGAGGCTTTCCTGAAACGCCTCACGATTAAACAGGCGATCCATGTAGTCAAATAACGGCTTCGACTGCTTACTTGGCCGAATGTCGACACCGAGAGAGGGCAAGCGCCACAGAATGGGTGCCACACAGCAATCCACCAGAGAAAACTCCTCACTCATGAAAAAGGGCTTCTCGGCAAAAATGGGCGCTACTGCGACCAAGCTCTCTTTCAACTCTTTGACTGACTTTTTGACCACATTGTCACTACGCGAGGATTGGATGGCATCCACCAGGGCCGCCCAGTCCTTCTC
>CALKEI010000206.1 GCA_938085095.1 uncultured Luminiphilus sp.
GTTGCCGATCGACGATCGCACCGTAGAACGCATGAATCCCGCGATTGCAGGACGTCCTGATTTGTTGGGTGACCGTAAGTCACTCACGCTGTACGACGGTATGAACGGCATGTTGGAGAATGTGTTCATGAACTCCAAGAATACCTCGAAGACCATCACTGCGGACGTAGAAGTCGACGAGGGTACGACGGGTGTCATCCTGACACAGGGTGGCCGTTTTGGCGGCTGGTCTCTGTACATGAAGGACGGGCGACCTATCTATACCTACAACTTCTTGGGTCTCGAGCGTTTCACAGTGGCCGCTGACAAGCCAATCCCTCCGGGTTCTGCGACGATCGTGATGGATTTTGATTACGACGGTGACGGCTTGGGCAAAGGCGGCGACGCCACGATCACGGTAAACGGTAAGAAGGTAGCATCTGGCCGCATTGGTCGAACTCAGCCGCTCATCTTCTCGGCGGATGAAACCGCGGATGTGGGTCTGGATAATCAGACCCCGGTAGCAGAGGACATCGGTGTGGGACCAGAAGAAACGCGCTTTTCCGGCACGATCAACAAGGTGGTTATCGCCATCGAGTAAGTCTCAGCCGAAAGGCAGTAACGCCTCATGTAAAAAGCCACCCACTGGGTGGCTTTTTTTGCGGCTCGATGCGCCAGACGATGTTTTGAAGCAGGAAGATATGCCAGACAGGAGTATCGACCGATCGGAAGAGGGTTCTGCGCAACTCGATAAGATCGCACAGGCCTTAGCCCTCTAGCACCACCAGCCGAGCTCATCGTAGATTGCGCGACGAATTTGGATCGGTGACTTGCTAGGCAGGCCGATCGGCCATTGACCCTCACGAGCCACCGACTCCTGAAACGTCAGGTTTGGGTAGTGGCGATCCCTCAGGAGATGAATGATCTTGAGCAGTTTGAAGCCATCGAACCAGATATCAGCCTGTTTTTGTCGGGCCAGTGGTGCCCTCGCTACCCGCTGAATATGTTCAATGGCGCTATGGTAACGCCACCGTGCTAGCAGGTCGGCAAGATCTTCTGCGACGACGTGACCGACATGATCATACAAGTCGCGTTTTGGGTCAGGTTCGGGCGCGAGAATCCAATGATTAAACCGCTCTATCACTGTGCTCAGCGTGTCGAAACACTTTGCGTCATAGAAAATTGGCACCTCGGTATGACGCCCTGCAGCTAACAGTTCGTTGACCGCTGGGCCCGTCCCAAATGGCGCACGCTCAGAGCGCCTTGATTGCAGTGTCACCCCGATGCCCTTGGCAGTGTGCACCGGCGCTACCTTGGCGAGCTTGTTGAGCAGATAAAAGTCTTCGCCTGCACTCCGAAGCGGCACACCTCGAACGGCGGCGTAGGCCTTACTGTTTAGCGCACAACTGCTGCCGAGCGTATGAAACGCATAGGGCGTCCCAATGCGCTGCAGCTGCAACATATAGTGGTGAACTTTCAATTCGTATATGAGTGTGGCGGCGGCGACAGTGGGATCTCCGCCTGATTCATGGGTAAAAGGTAAGCAAATAGCGCTGTATTGCGCCGGCCACTCTGAATAAAAAAACCCTTCGGGCCATCCCGCATCAGCATCTCCGGAGTAGATCCACTGAGATGTAATGACGCCTTGCTGAATCAACGATAACGCAGTGTCACAGCCTACGCGCCGCGCTCTGCCAACGCCTTGCGTCACCGGCGTCGGGCCTTCAAGCGCCTCTAGGTCAATGCTCAACACAACCAGTGCTTCACTCAATTGATGGAGCCGATAGCCAGTCTGTAGTGACTGAGTGGGGTGCTGAGCCAGATATTCACGGACTGCGGCATTACACATGGTGTCGCTGCCCTCAGGTCTGTTGATGACCAGCACAATTAGCAGAGATGTCCGTTCCTGTGTCGCCACAAGGCGATGCAGAAAATCAGCGGACTCGTCGAAGCAGGGGATAACCAGAACCTGCTGCCAGTCACCTTGGATTTTTGGCGGGCCGCCAGGAAGGATCGCGTAGGTCGACAGGTATTTGTTTGCCAAACGCAGCGTCCGACCGATTTAGTGAAGCGCGGCTCTGATTGGCAGCGTTTGTATGCAGTGTGATTCAGCCGCTAGCAGTTCCTGCCATCGCGATTCCACCGTCTCAGAAGGGAAATACTCAGCTGCCAAATCAAGAAATAATTCGTAATGGCGTGCTTCTGAGCGCGCCAAGGATTGGTAAAAACGCCTTACAGACCCTGACGAGAGAGCATCCGCGATCAGCTTGAAGCGCTCCGCACCCCGCGCCTCAATAACCGCGCCGGTTAACAGCCGATCCAGCAGGTATTCCTTCGAACCCTGTCGAATCCAGCTACGAACCTCGTTGACGTAGGGATCCTTCTCATCCGCTGCAAGCTGAAGTCCCCTCTCCTGAATCAGCTTCACGACTTCGCGGAAGTGAACCATTTCTTCAGCCGCCAGTTCAGACATGGCGGTCACCAGCCGCGCCCTGTCTGGGTAGTGCGACAACATCGATAGGGCCATCCCCGCAGCCTTTTTCTCCGCGGCGGCATGATCGAGTAAAAACTGATCAAAGCGCTCAATCACGCAATCCACCCAGGCGGAGGGAGAAGCACAATGTAATGGTGTGGCAGCAGTCATAAGTGCGATGTTAACGGTTGATGGCCCTCACTGTAATCAACTGTGTGCTGAGGCCTTTCACCGCCAACGCGGAAGCCAAATATTGTGCTCGATCACGCAAACGTTTCTCAGAAGCTGTCGCTTTGACACTTTCAGCACTCCCGTGCAGCTCACGCTCAAGAGCCGTGCTGATCATCTTTGTCGTTGAAGTTTGATGTGGCGATTACGTCGCCTAGGCGATGTCGATCAGATGGACGTTAATAACAGTTGGGTGAAGACACTGAAGAAGATTTGACATAAAGACGGTAGGCGCCCGCAGCGCGAGCGGCTTGTGAATCCTAAAGTAGCCAGCTGCCGTCCGGAGCAAGGCAGTGGTTTGTCGGAGGCGGCGGGAGTTGAACTGGTCCGTTAGGTGACTATTTTAAGGCGACTAAACCCATTCGCCCTCGGTGCGATGCCCCCAATAATGCCCTCAGCTCTTTTTGCCAGTGATGCCGCCGAGATCAGGGCGCATGCGCTATAACCGACACAGTCACGGAGGGCCGATCTCATCTGGCCCCCAATGATGTTCCCCGCCGAGCGAGTGCGCGATGAAGCCTTGTCAGGCTCATTTGCTGGAGTGACCTACTCAGGGGTGTAATCTGGACTCTGGCCGATAGAGCATCGGAATATCCATGCGGAAAGGCTTTTTTTCCTTGAGCAGCATATCTCTTGGTGTCCAATCGATAATGAGGTGAACGCGCGCATCTTTTGATGCGTTGGTGACGGAGTGAACGTCTGCGTTATTGATCTCCCAGATTTCTCCCTCTTTGAGGGAGCGAGATACGCCACCGACAGAGAAGGTGACCTTGTCATTTGTAATGATGGGGATGTGTATGCGGTTGCAGTTGATGAGGGAATAACCTTTATCCACATGTGGCTTGATCTCTGATTGAGCCTTGAGTCTCGCCAGCAAAACGCGAATAAAGAGCCCGTGTTCACCGAACCGCGATACCAGTGTCTGAAAAATCGGGTCGATTTCTGCTGCAAATCGATCATAGGACGCGGTTTTGATGGGGGGCGTATGCGACATGTCATCGGCAAGCAGCTGAATGCTTTGCGTTTCCTTGTGAACATTAAACTGTGTGTGCCGATCGGATTGCGCCCAGTCACTCTCGGTCAACGCCTCTACTTTTGCCCGCAGGGGGGTGAGATCTGGAGCATTGCCAATTTTTAAGAAACTTGTGCGTTGCCCGTCGACCTTTTTGACTCGAGGCCCCGGCTCGATGCTGACTGAAGCCTGTGGGATCTCGGGTGGCGAAAAGCTGTAGCCAGAGCGCTCAATGATGCCCTTATCTTTTTCTGCAATGAGGGCCCTAAGCTTCGGTTCGTAGTACTGAGCGTAGTGTCCCCGTGCGGAGCTGTTCTTTCTGGGTTGCTCGCTCATGTAACGGTGGAT
>CALKEI010000207.1 GCA_938085095.1 uncultured Luminiphilus sp.
GCTGCGTCCTTCCAGTTATCGACGGAGCACGCACTTGAGTACGCCTCGAACTCATTCAGCGACCGAATCAAGTCAGACAGGTGCCGCGGGCACTCGCAATCCAGCACAATCTTCTCTTCTGCTGCCGCGCGCAATGCCGCATCGTTGAACAATCGCGGCTTGGCCGGCATGAGGTCAGAGAGGTTACCAAGACCCGCTGTCGTGTCTTTCTCAACCTGACTTCGGCCAATTTCAAACGCCAAACGCGACGGTTCAATGGGGTACTCAAAAGCCGAATGGCCAAGCCGTTCCAGTTCGGCTAACCACTGATCGTTGGCGAACTGGTAAAGCACAATGGTGCGTCGCACTTCGAGCCGCTCGGCGAGAGCCTCTACCCCTTTAATTTGCTGCAGCGTCAGGGACGGACAGTGCGCGACCAGCAGATCAGCTGTCTGGTCCGTCTGCAAAGAGGGAACCGCCTCATCCACCGGTATGCGGGCCAGCAGCGCTGATACGCCCGACACACATCCTTGATGCGCGTCCAGCCACTGGCACAAGTCTGCGCCGACGAACACGACCTTCGGTTTTGCGGGGGGAACCGGTCGCGACGTGGCCAAGTGTCCCTGCTGCTCCAACAGAATTTCGAGTGTCTTGCGGTCAGAGGCAGCGATCTCGCCAATCCGCACCCCCTGCTTCACTAAAGCCGATACAAGCTGCAGATGATCAAGATCTGACTGTGTGTACTGACGCCGTCCGGTTGCCGACTTATAACTGGCGCCCAACCCATACCGTCTCTCCCAAACCCGCAACGTATCGGATTTCAAGTCGGTAAGCCGTGCCACCGTGCCAATGCCGTAAAGCGGACGCGGCTCTAACGATTGCGTGGTCTTTTCCGGTGCGTTCATGACGCGCTCCTGTTCGTTATTTGTCCACCTTTACGCGACAAAACCCGGGTTGGATTTCACCCAACAACCATTCTTGTCCAGCTTCTGTTCACCTTGAACTTGGACAAACGGTGTGTGTGACAGAACCTTGGGACGGTTTCGACCCGTATACCCACCGACACTAGGGGGTAGCATGCAAACATTGGACAGTAGCGAAGACGCCGATCTCGAACTGATGTTCGCGGAAATCCGGCGGTATCCACTCTTAACCGCGGATGAAGAGAAAGTCATAGACGGCAAAAAGTGGGCCGCAGTGGCAGCGTTATCCAACGTATTTGCGGAGGTGGATGACCTGCGCGCTACGCTGGCAGATTTGCTCACCAACGCGCTCGAGCGCCCACCCGAGGTGAAGCGATTTCCGAGCCGGGAGCAGCACTTCACGCTGCGTCGAGAGTTAGCGCCCTACTTTTCCGATGGCGATCTGGCAGCGGCGGCCACCGAAGCGGCGCGCAACTTGCGCAAGCGGGCGAGCCTCAAGCGCCATGAGAAAGCCGTGCAAGATCTCGCTATCCCGGCCAGCCTTACAGTGGGTATTGCGGTGTTTATGCTGCGGCGAGCAGGAGGCCAGTTTTCAGATGCGGTAGCCGATGCCATAGGGCACTGGTCCCGGCACTGGTTGACTCCCCCTGCACCATTCGCGCTGGAGCCCGAGGTACTCAAAACGATTCGACGCGCCTTACGTGAGTACACCGAAGCCAGAGATGCACTGGTCATGCACAACCTCAGACTCGTGCATTCCATTTCGGGCCGTTACCGTGGACGTGGAGTGGGCTACTTAGACCTGGTGCAGGAAGGCACCCTAGGCTTGATTCGAGCGGCAGAAAAGTTCGAGTATGCAAAAGGCTTTCGCTTCAGTACCTACTGCTTCAATTGGATCACGCAGGCGGTGCGCCGTTATGTGGGCGACACGGGCAGCCTCATCCGCTTGCCCACCCATGTGCAGGACCAAGTAAACAAGGTCTATCGCGAGCGAGCGATTGAGCAAGCCAAGACCGGCATGGAACCCGACGCGGCCCAGCTGGCAAAAAAGCTCGGCATGGACAAGCAAAAGACCAAAGAAATTCTCGAAGTTCGCAATCTAGCGGTGTCGCTTGACGCCCCACGATACGATGACGATGAGGGGTCGATGGTGGACACACTCACCACCGATCAATACGGAGACACCACCGGTAACGCTGAGCGCGACTCGCTACATCGGTTTCTCGGAGAGGCTGTCGATCAACTCGAATCTAACGAGCAGGCCGTTGTGGTAGCTCGTTGGGGGCTGCACGATGGGCCCCCGCTTTCTCGGTCGGAGATCGCCGACCGGCTCGGCGTGAGTCGCGAGTGGGTAAGGCAGCTCGAGCGGTCTGCGTTGCGTAAGCTGAAAAGCCAAGACGGCGTGCAGGAGGCCTTTCAGGATTATCAGCAGGTGAGCTCCGCCTGAACGCTATCGGGCCTGCAGATGATCCAAAGCGGCGACGAGGGTGGGATATTGAAACTCGAAGCCCTCGGCGAGCAGCGCCCGGGGCAGGACCCTCTGACCACTCAGCAAGAGCTCTTCCGCCATTTGGCCAGCGATCAGTCGTGCAGCCAATGCCGGCACCCCGAGCTTAATCCAAGACCCCGAATGGCGCCCGAACTCGTGTGCCAGCTCGCGATGGCGGGCGGGTTCGGGCGCAACCGCGTTATAGACGGGCGCCGGAGATACTGCGGCCAGCGCATGCTCGATAATCCTCACCGCATCATTAAGATGAATCCAGCTCAACCACTGCGTGCCGGCACCCAGCCAGGACTCAACGCCAACCTGAAAAGACTGTGTCATCTTGCCCAGCGCCCCGCCTTGTTTGGCCAACACCACACCGAAACGCAGCGTGACAACCTCCACCCCCACAGACAATGCCCTGTTCGCCTCCTGCTCCCACTGCTGGCACAGCGTCGCCGAAAAGCCCTCGCCTGCGCCAGAGGCCTCGGTAAAGA
>CALKEI010000208.1 GCA_938085095.1 uncultured Luminiphilus sp.
CATTCCGCAACAATTTCATTAGGCGTCCAGGCGCCGCCATGAACCGTAGCCGACAGCACGCGCCCGGGAATCACTAACCCGACCAGAACACCCCCTCCCAGCACCAGCGTGGCACGATTACTGAGTGCACCCCAGGCAAGCAGCGATCCCGAGCCCACAAAAAAAGCGCCAGAATCTCCGATTTGGGTGCTGAGCCCTGTTCCTTCGAGCAAGCTGGCCCTCAATATGTCAGCTGCTATGGCAGGCTGGACCCACCAGAGCAGACCCATTGCTGCCAGTCCCAGCCCAGAGAGGGTCGTGATGGTGCGCAAAAAATTCAACATTGGTGGCATTCTCCGATGTCAGCAGATGTTGCTTGGTCCCACCGCGTTATCGTCACGGGTGTGCAATACTGTCCAATAACACGCGGCAAATCCAGTCGCGATGAACGTTGTCCAAATGACTGCACAGCGCAAATCGATGGATCAGCGACATGTTTTATGTATTCAAAAATCGGTCGGAACTTACGCAGAGTCCCGTATGAGCGCACTTACCCGAGTAAGCTTGATCGCCGCTTGTGGCTTTTTTTTATTGATGCCGCTCGACGCTGCGGCAATGCAGATTTTCGTTAAAACCTTAACGGGTAAAACCATCACGCTCGAGGTTGAGCCCTCGGACTCGATCGAAAATGTGAAGGCGAAAATTCAGGACAAAGAGGGCATTCCTCCTTCGCAGCAAAGGTTGATCTTTGCCGGCAAAGTCTTGGAGGACGGGCGCACACTTTCAGATTACAACATTCAGCAAGAGGCTACTCTGCATCTGGTTTTGCGATTATCGGCCCCGACAGCTGTCCCGGCATTGCCGATCGCGGCGCTCGTTTTGTTATGTCTTGGCCTGCCGTTTACGCGCCGGATTGTTGACGCTTCGCGGCAAAGGTTGAAGCCGCGCTAGCGACCTAGCCTGTCGCGCAGACTGTAGAACAGCATCCCAGCTACCAGTCCGGGCCAGCGCAGCAGGGTGCCTCCCGGGAAGCGATGGGTCGGTACCGAAGCCATCAGATCAAAGCCCGTGGTGTCACCGTCAATCGCTTCTGCCAGCAAGTGGCCCGCCATGGTTGCCGTGGGCACGCCGTGACCAGAAAAACCCTGCGCATACCAGATGCAGTCGCCAATGCGACCAAAATCAGGCATGCGGTTGAGCGTGATACCCACGGCGCCACCCCATCCGTACTCAATCTCGATGTCTTCAAGCTCAGGATAGATTTTGAGCATATGTGGCCGCACAAAGGCCTTAATGTCTCGGGGGAAGCGACTCGAGTAGTTTTCGCCTCCTCCGAAGAGCAGCCGACCGTCCTCAGAGAGCTTCCAATAGTTGATCACGAACAAGGTATCGGACATTGACTGGTTGTCGCGATTAATCCGCGGCAGCAGGTGAGAGGGGAGCGGCTCCGTGGCGATCACAAAATTATTGATCGGCATAATGTTGCCCGCCAGACGGGGTATGAGATTGCCGAGGTAGGCGTTGCAGCCGAGCACAATATGCCGTGCCCGCACGCAACCGTCAGCGGTTTTCACTTCACCCGATCGGCCATCGGCCGCGGGTTGTCCTCGGGTGCCCTCATAAATTCTTACTCCGGCCTCTGCCGCAGCACGGGCCAGTCCAAGTGCGTACTTGAGTGGGTGGAGGTGCCGACAGCCATCGTCCAACATAGCGCCATAAAACCCTTGGGCACTGGTGCGTTCAGCAACGGCATCCGGTGACAAATAGGCTAAGTGCTGATAGCCATAATGGGATTCGAGGTGCTCGATTTCCTCCTGCAGCTCCCCGACGTCGCGCGGCTTGGCCGCCAGATGCAGATTGCCCGAACCCAGTTCGCAGTCGATTTGGTGCTCATGTATCAGGTCACAGACTTTTTGCACCGCGTCGAGTCCGGTCTGCCAAAGGCCCTTGGCAGCCTCCAGACCGACCCAGCGTTCAATACTGTGTTGATCAGCGCGCTGGCCGGTACCTACATGTCCGCCATTTCGACCCGAGGCGCCCCAGCCAACTCGCTCGGCCTCTAACAGCACCACGTCATAGCCCTTTTTACGCAGGTGAAGCGCGGCTGACAGACCGGTGTAGCCTCCGCCGATAACGCACACGTCTGCCTCTATTTCTCCCTCAAGAGCGGGAAATGCAGCGAGCATTGGCGCTGAGGCGGCGTACCAGCTCGGGGGATACCTGCCTGTTAGATGACTTGTCGAAGGGTTGTTCATAGGTGGCATTATGCCGCTTGCCGGTGTCGAGATGCCATCCGATACTGTGCAGGTGTTGAGCTGCCCGCGGGGCGTTATGAGTAAGCCGAACCACAAAACGGCATCCAATCAAGCAGGTGCATACAGTCCTGAAGGCGCAAGTGACGCCTCACAGGTGCCCTCTGCAGACATGGCCACCATCGAAGCGTGGCTAAAAGAGCACAAAATCTCAGAGGTGGAGTGTCTTGTCCCGGACATGACGGGCAATGCCCGCGGTAAATTTATTCCTGCGCATCAGTTTATTGCCAACCGGGAAATCAAGTTACCGGAATCGATCATGGTGCAGACTGTGACCGGCGAGTACACCGACGACCACTGGGATTTCGTCGAGCCGACCGATACCGATATGCTGTTGCGCCCTGACGCGTCGACCTTGCGGCTGGTGCCCTGGGGTCGTGAGCCCACCGGCCAAGTGATCGCTGATTGCTATAAGCCCAACGGTGAGCCACATCCGCTGTCGACCCGCAATGTGTTGCGTTATGTGCTGGGTCTTTATGAGGAGGCTGGTCTTAAGCCTGTGGTCGCACCGGAGGTCGAGTTTTACCTCGTGAATAAAAATACCGATCCCGACTACGAGCTGATGCCCCCTAAAGGCCGTTCCGGCCGGCGTGAGGTGGCACGGCTTTCATACAGTATCGATGCGGTGGCGGAGTTTGAGGACTTTGTCGAAGACATGTATGACTTTGCAGACAAGCAACAGCTCGATGTCGATACGCTCATTCACGAAAATGGCGCCGCCCAGCTCGAAATTAACTTTAATCATGGTGACCCGCTGGCAATGGCGGATCAGGTCTTTGTCTTTAAGCGCACGGTGCGCGAGACGGCGCAGCGCTACAACATGTATGCAACGTTTATGGCCAAGCCGATGCAGCGCGAACCTGGTTCGGCCCTGCACCTTCATCAGAGTGTGCTCGACCTTGAGACGGGGCAAAATATTTTTGCCACCGCCGATGGTCAGCCCAGTCAAGCGATGATGGAGTACATGGGCGGCCTTCAGCGCTACACCCCTGAGCTCATCAGTTTTTATGCGCCCAACGTGAACTCGTACCGGCGGCTTGCTCCCGATATCTCAGCGCCCATTAATCTAAGCTGGGGGTTTGATAACCGTACGACCGCTTTCCGGGTGCCCAATTCGGATCCGGCGAATCTGCGCATTGAAAATCGCTTCCCCGGCGTGGATGCCAATCCGTATCTGGCGATTACGGCAACGCTGGCCAGTGGGCTTCTGGGAATGCGCCAGCACATCCAACCGACTAAGCCCCATAAGGGGACCGCCAACGAAGACAGCGTGGGCGTGGCGAGAACGCTGGAAGAGGGTGTGCGCAAGCTCAACGATACGCCTGAGCTTCAGGCCATGATCGGTGAGCTATTTATGCGCGCCTATGCTGCGGTGAAGCTCGACGAATTCGAGGAGTTCAACCGTGTCATCAGCTCTTGGGAGCGCGAGCACCTGTTACTTCAGGTATAGGTCCGTGCGGTCAATCACGCTTCACCCCCGACTGGACAACGACTCGTGACGGATTCGACCTTGGGCTATCAGTGGTTCCGCAGGGTGAAGTACGTCACCTATGTGTTGCTGTCGCTGAACATCTGGTTTTTTTTCGCTGAAGAAATTGCCAGTGCGCGCTTTGCCATCGAGACCGGTGACGACGTAGCGATGGGTATCCAGTTGTTCTCAGCCACTCTCGACACGCTCGCTTGGGTCATTTTGCTGCTGCTCTTTGAGCTGGAGACCGCTGTCATACCCGATAATCGTCTCAGGGGGGGGCTGCTTTACAGCATTCACGGTGTGCGCATGCTTTGCACACTGGCGATTGTCATGGCATTTCTGGGTTATTTCGGAGAATGGCAAACGCTACTCCCCAGCGAGTCGTTGATAGGGGAGGCTTGCTCGCGAGTCAGCGAGGGTTGGTCGGTGATGGTCAAGCTGGACGACTTTGTGCCATTAACGGCTGAAAACTGCGCCCAGTTTGGCGGCGATACGAGGCTCGTTGCCGGCTTGGAGCAAGTCCTGGCCTCGCCAGCCGGTTTGCTTGAGGGCCAGCGGTTGGCGCTGGTGGATGTCATTAATTCAGCGGCGTGGATTCTGGTGGTGATTCTTTTGGAGATCGAGGTGCGGGTTCTGACGCGCTGGGGTGGGGCATCGCGGCAGATGGCGCGCATTGCCAACAGCTTCAAGCTCACGCTGTATGGCACCCTTGTGGTGGCGGCCATCTACTGGGGCTTCAAAGGTGATTTCCTGGATTTCTGGGATGCCGCGCTGTGGTTGTTTGCGTTCGTATTCATCGAACTCAACGTCTTTGAGTGGCAGCAGGAGATCCGCGATCAAACCGCGCACAGCTCAGGGGTCTCTTAAGTCAGAGCTCCTCGCCAAACTCGAGAT
>CALKEI010000209.1 GCA_938085095.1 uncultured Luminiphilus sp.
CAGTGCGGTACACAGGTCAGTGTCTTCAGCCTTTAATTCGGTGAGTGCCGCGTCGACCACGTCTGGCGCCGGTACCAGCTGTTTGCGGAGTGATTTAGGCAGGCCTTTGATTAGCGCAATGCATTTATCACGCAGTAAGCCGGGCACTAAGTAGTCAAACAAATACCGTGGCGCGCGGTTCAGGAGCGGCAGCGGAATGGTGATCGAGACACCGTCGTTCTGCCGGCCTGGTTCAAACTGGTAACGGAGCTGGTAGTCAACGCCCTGCCAATGCAAGGTCGGTGGAAACTGCGCCTCCACCTCTGCCCCCGGGTCGCGCACCAGAATCTGTTCCCGCTTCAGCAGCAAACTCTCATCGCGGGAATGATCCTGTTTGAGCCACTTGAGGAGCGCGGTGATCCCTACACACCGGGGTCCGAGACGTTCGTCATAGAACTGCACCAACGCCTCTTCTTCAATTAACAGATCCCGGCGACGGGTCCGAGATTCCAACTCCTCAACCGAACGCATCAGCGCCAGATTTTCTCTCAGAAACCTCGGCGGCTTCATCACGTTACCGGTCACCAGCGCGTCCCGGATAAAGATCTCCCGCGAGGCCTTGGCGTCAATCTCGCCAAAGTGAACACGCCGTCCATCACTCACGGTGAGGCCATAGAGGGTCACCCGCTGCTTTGCCATGACGCGGCCGCTGCGACGCTGCCAGGCAGGCTCGTAGTAATGGTGTTTCAAAACCCGGGGATTTACCCGTAACAGCCAGTCAGGCTCGATGGCCCCGCACTGGCGCGCGTATACCTGCGTGGTTTCAACGATCTCACCGGCTACCAACCACGGAGGGGGCTTTTTGTATTGGCCGGAGCCCGGAAACACCACAACCTTGCGATTCCTCGTGGCGTTGAACTGCTTTCCCTCATCGCGTTGGGCCACATTGCCCAAGAGTCCGCTGAGCAGCGCCTGATGAATCGCCTCGTAAGCCTCTTCCTCGGGTAGCTGGGGCGGTACTCGAAAGCCTAGCTGCCGACAGGCCATGACCAGCTGGCCATGAATCTCGCGCCACTCCCGCATGCGCATGTAGGCAAAGTACTCGCGCTGACACAATTTGCGCAGTTGGTTCTGGCTGAGCGACTGCCGCTGTGCCTCGTAATAGCGCCACAGACCAACCCAAGCCAGAAAATCGGAGCGCGGGTGCTGAAATCGCGCGTGGGCCTGATCCGCCTGGGCCTGCTTGTCACTGGGTCGCTCTCGAGGGTCTTGTATCGACATGGCACTGACAATGACCAGCATCTCGGCCAGACATCCCAGGTCGTTGGCCGCGAGAAGCATCCTTCCCAAACGCGGATCAACCGGCAACCGAGCCAAGCGCCGACCCAGTGCCGTCAGTGTTCCCCGTGCTGACACCGCCCCCAGCTCATCCAGCAGCCGGTAACCATCGCGAACCACCTTTGGATCAGGCGGATCGATAAACGGGAAGCGATCGACCTCTCCCAACCCGAGCTCGAGCATTCTGAGTACCACCGCAGCCAGGTTCGTGCGCCGGATTTCGGGATCTGTGAATTCAGGTCGCCCCAGAAAATCCGGCTCACTATAAAGGCGAAAGCACACTCCGTCGGAGAGGCGCCCGCAGCGACCCATGCGTTGGTTTGCACTGGCCTGCGAGATGGGCTCTATGGGTAAGCGTTGCAGACGGCTCCGCACGCTATAGCGACTGATTCGTGCCTCGCCCGGATCAATGACATAGCGGATACCGGGCACGGTCAGGGAGGTTTCTGCCACGTTAGTCGCCAGCACCACCCGCATCCCCGAGCCACCGCTCTGAAACACGCGGTTCTGTTCAGCCTGACTCAAACGGGCATAGAGTGGCAGCACGCGCAAACGATCGTTATGGCGCAGCGTCTTAGCCAACTCACGGATGTCCCGCTCTCCTGACAGAAACACGAGTGCGTCCCCGCGCGGCCCAAACTGGCCCTGCTCGATGTCAGAGAGCAGGTCGGCAATTTGCTGGCGGACCCCTTCATCCCGATCTTCGGTATCCCCCACGTACTGCACTTCAACCGGATAGGTGCGCCCGCTCACCTCGATCACAGGTGCGTCACCGAAATGCTCCGAGAACCGCTCTACGTCGATGGTCGCAGACGTCACGATCACCTTAAGATCAGGTCGACGCGGCAAAAGCTCTCTCAAATAGCCCAGCAGAAAATCGATATTCAGACTGCGCTCATGGGCCTCATCAATGATGAGGGTGTCGTAGGCACTGAGATCGCGGTCATTCGTAAGCTCTGCCAGCAAAATGCCGTCGGTCATCAACTTGATGGCGCTGGCCTGTGAGACGGTGTCGTTGAAACGAATCTGATAGCCCACCAAACCACCCAGCGGGGTATTGAGCTCGTCGGCGATACGCTGCGCGACGGTGCGTGCCGCAATGCGGCGTGGCTGGGTATGGCCGATGCGCAATTGCCGACCGCGACCCAGACTCAAGCAAATCTTGGGCAATTGGGTGGTCTTACCCGAGCCGGTCTCCCCGGCCAGAATTACGACCTGATGATCCCGTATCGCAGCCTCGATGTCCGCGCGCCGCTGGGTGACCGGCAGCTGCTCGGGGAAATCGATTTTTTCCGGCACCGCGCGCTCGGGTGCCGGCTCGTCGGCGCTCATTCGCTTGGGTCGCGTTTAGTCGAGATCGCGTAACTCGCGACGCAGAATTTTCCCGACCGCGGTTTTCGGGAGCTCATCTCTAAAGACGACCGACTTGGGCACTTTGTAACCGGTCAACCCTTCGCGCATAAAGTTGCGCACGGCCTCTTCAGTGAGCGCTGGATTCGCGCGTACAACAAACATGCGAATCGCCTCACCCGTGCTCTCGCTCGCCACTCCGATGGCAGCGCATTCGACCACGTCAGGGTGCGCGACCAAGACGTCCTCGAGCTCATTCGGGTACACGTTAAAACCTGACACAACGATCATGTCTTTCTTGCGGTCGACGATGCGGAGATATCCATCGGGCTGAACCAACGCGATGTCCCCGGTAGCAAACCAACCGTCACTGTCGATCACCTCGTCAGTGGCCTCGGGTCGTTGCCAATAGCCCGCCATGACCTGAGGGCCCCGGACACACAGCTCACCCGGCTCGTCGAGCCCCAGTGACTGGCCGTCATCATCGCGAATCTGAACCTCTGTCCCCGGCACCGGCACGCCAATCGTGCCGATCTGCATACCATTGCCCGGATTGGCCGACACCGTGGGCGACGTTTCTGTCAAACCATAGCCCTCGGATACCTTGCATTGGGTGACCTCCTGCCAGCGATCCGCGGCATCGTGAGTCAGCGCCATACCGCCTGAAAGGGTGACCTGTAAATTCGAGAAATCGAGCCCGCGAAATGCTTCGTTATTGCACAGCGCCACGAACAGGGTATTCAGGCCACAAAAGAGCGTTGGTCGATGCTCGTCGAAGGCTTTGACCAGCGAGTCCAGATCTCGAGGGTTGGGTACGAACACCGTGTGGGCGCCGATGCGCAGCGCATACATCGACGCTGTGAAAGCGTAAATGTGGTACACGGGTAGCGGCTGCAAAACCGTGCTGCCCTGCCCGGCAATATTGTAAGTGGTAAAAAAAGTATCGCTCTGCAGTACGTTCGCCAGCAGATTGCCATGGGTGAGCATGGCGCCTTTGGCAACACCGGTAGTGCCGCCGGTATACTGCAGCATGGCCAGATCGTCGCGGTTAAGCATGACCGCACGATACGGTGTCTTGGCGCCCGCTTTGAGCACGGCATTCAGTGTTAGCGCGCCAGGGATCGAAAAAGCAGGCACCATTCGCTTCACATATTTGACCAAAAAATTGATCAGCGCGCGCTTGGGCTGCGGATGCAAATCGGCAATTTCTGTCACCACCACGGTCTCGACCCCGGTGCGCGGCAATACGGCAGCCGCCGTCTGGGCCACATTCGCCTGCACCACCATTAGCCTTACACCGGCGTCATTTAGTTGATGCTCAAGCTCTCGCTCGGTGTATAGCGGGTTAGTGTTCACAACGACCATCCCCGCTCGCAGGGCGCCCAGACACACCACCAGATACTGGATCAGATTGGGCATCTGAACCGCGACTCTGTCGCCTCGCTCTAGCCCGGCACCGTGCTGTAACCAGCCTGCAAAATGGGCAGAAAGCCTATCCAGATCGGCATAACTCAGAGTGTGGCCGACGCTACTACACGCGGCCTCGTCGCGATACGTTGCCAGCGCCTCCTCAAAAAGAGCCACGATTGAGGGATAACTTCCGGTATCGATGTCACTGGGAATACCCAGGGCATCAAGCTGCGCGGCAATCGCCTTCTGAACGGTTTCGGTCATGAACTTGTCTCGGGTAATAAAGTGAGTTTGGGTATGATGTGGATCACGCGTTGTGGGGTCAACCTTCTCCGCAATGTCATACCCCAGCAGCAGGAGGGCTCTCTGTGCAGATCAGTAACCTGACCTTTGACGAAATTGAGATCGGCGATGCGACAACTTATATCCGACTGATCACCAATCAGGAAGTCGAAGCATTTGCCGCCATCTCCGGGGACCATAACCCGCTGCATCTTGACCCCGAATACGCGGCGACCACCTCATTTGGCGAATGTATTGCTCACGGTATGCTCACCGGTGCGCTGATCAGTGCCGCCATCGCGATGCAATTACCCGGGCCCGGCTCGGTTTACCTCAGCCAGAGCATTCAATTCAGAGCACCCGTATTTTTGGGGGATACGCTGACCGTCACGCTTACCGTGACCGATAAACACGCCAAACGCCCATGGATCACACTCAAGTGCGAGGTGACAAATCAGGAAGGTCAATCCGTAGCCCGCGGGGAAGCGCAGGTCGCAGCACCAACAGAACGGGAGACGGTAACGATTGTGCCGCCTCCCGCGATTCAGCTGCTGGAAGCGGCCTCGCTGGCCACAGACTGAGCAAACTGCTCGGGGTCGATATACATCAGTTCAATCAGCACTACCGGCTCGGAGGTTGACGGCGTCGCACCCATCATCAGCATATTGGGCACGCCTTCAACAGCAATGACACCGGGTACGCCGAACAGCCGTCGTTCCGACGTGGCCTGGCCACTCTCGTCCATCATTCGCATCGCGGGAAGCGGCGTATCGTCGTCTCGCAAGATGTCGCTCAGCCGAGACAGTAATGCCAAAATTGAATCCCTAAATAACGAAAAATTGAGCCCACCCCGAAATTCGGTGTGGTCAAGCGTGAGATCGAGGCGCACCTGACCCTCGTCCTCCATGCGCAGATGCGTCAGCGCCACACGCTTACCCGCCTCTAGCTCACGGAAGATTCGCTTGCCGACCGTGCGCGAAACCTCGATCAGGGTCTGGTGAAGTACGTTCGCGCTAATGGTCGCAAACTGCTCGTCTGTCAGCGTTTTTTCATTTGCCGCCATGAATCCTCCTTACTGCTCTTTAAGTGTACCGTGCGACCTCCCCCGCTCCTACTGCGATTTATGTCGCGCCTCGCGGTAAGGGGTTTGTTAAACTCAACGACAATGCGCTAGGCACCGTGCACACACTTGTCTTTTTCTATTGCGATCGATGCAGGCCCGCAATGAATCCCACCCAAACTCGCTGGACCCCCCTGCCACCTCTGGCGATTGACTGGCTAAACGGCGTGCCAGTCGCGCGTCAATCTGGCGATGTGTTCTTCTCCACCGAAGACGGCGTGGCAGAGAGCGACTATGTGTTCATTCAGGGCAATCAGCTGCGGGAGCGCTGGACTGCGCACGTCTGTGATCAGCCTTTTGTCATCGCCGAGGTCGGGCTGGGTACCGGGTTGAACACCTGTCTGACGATAGCAGAGTGGCTCAAGTACCGTCCCAGCGGGGCCACGCTACACTACCTCGGTTTTGAAAAAGCACCGGTGCGTCCTGACGATATGCAGCGTGCGCTCTCGCATTGGCCAGAGCTTGAGCCAATAATCACCGCGCTGCTGGAACGCTGGCCCGACCCTTTACTCGGCTGCCAACGGCGGCACTTTCCACAATGGGGCCTGACGCTCGACCTCTGGTGGGGCGATGCTGGAGATTCTCTTCAGGATCTCGCCGGCCAGGGCAGGCAGTGGATAGACGCCTGGTATCTCGATGGCTTTGCTCCTGCTCGCGAGCCCGGCCCTTGGCACCAAGCACTCTACGACGCCATGGCCAGTCTTAGCCGCCCCTCGGCCACCTTTGCCACCTTTACCGCAGCCGGCGATGTCAGGCGCGGGCTGGTCGCGGCGGGATTTGAGGTCAGTAAGCGCGAGGGTTTTGGCGGCAAGCGCGAAGCGCTGTGCGGCCAGATCCTCCAACCGCGACCCATCGCGCCCCCGATGACCCCCTGGGACCTGAACCCCGAGCCCCTCTCTCCCGATCATGTGATCGTGTTGGGAGCTGGCCTGGCCGGCGCCCATGCAGCGGCTGCGCTGGCATCGAGGGGCATTCCCGTCACGGTGCTGGAGTCAGGTGGGATGGCAGGGGCCGGCTCCGGCAATTTACAGGGGGTGACCTATACCCGACTCTCTCATCAGCACAATCCTCTCACTGATTTTTCGCTGGCGGCGTACGGACACGCAACAGACTACTACCAGAGTCTCGTTACATCGAGCGCCCTGACAGAAGGTCTTGATATTGGCTTGGGAGGATACCTTCAGCTGCAGGACAGCGATGACATCCTTGAACATCTCACCACCGTACTGCCGCTCGCGCCCAACTTTGCCCGGGTTCTCAGCGCAACGGAAATCGCCGCAAAAATTGGCCTAGAGCCACGATGTGGCGGTATTCACTACCTGCGAGGGGGGTGGCTAAACCCACATGCTGTGTGCCGCGCACTGCTCGATCACCCGCTGATTTCACTCAGAGAGCAGTGCGGGAATCTGTCTCTGCAACCCTGCCCGGGAGGACTGTGGCAGGCACAGGATCAAGGCGGCCGCTGCGTGGCGGAAGCACCCGCTGCTATCGTCGCCACCGCACAGCGCGTTATGGCGCAACGCGGTCTGGAGTGGCTACCGCTAAATACCATTCGCGGGCAAACAACTCATCTGCCGAGCTCATCTCAGTTGAATGAGCTGCCCATCGCAGTTTGTGATCAGGGCTATTTACCCCCTGCACGGGAGGGCATCCACTGTATGGGTGCGAGCTTCGGTCCCGGCGATATCGGCACTGATGAACGCGAAGCGGAGCACGCGCATAATGTCGAGATGCAATGCACTGCACTACCCAAGCTTGACTTAACGCGGCCCGAGGGCGGCTGGCGTGGACACATCGCGCACCGTTGCAACAGCAATGATTACTTACCCGTGGCAGGCATGGCGCCCAACCTGGGTGCCTTTAATACTTGCTACGAGCGGCTACGCCACGACCGCAAGCGGGTGATTGATACGCCCTGTCCGCTGCAGCCCGGACTTGCGGTACTCACCAGCCTCGGGTCTCGAGGTTTGTCTGCAGCGCCGCTCTCAGCACAAGTACTGATCGATCAGATGCTGGGCACACCACCGGCTGTACCGCGGTATCTTCAACGCGCTATTTCACCCGCTCGCTTTGCCGAGCGCGCGTTAAAACGCGGGGAGCCCCTGTGATAGCACGGTGCTTGACAGTCCTGTCCGTGCTCATCGCGATCTTATTGCCGCAGCACGTCGCGCTGGCCGAGACGACTACAAAACAGGTGGTTGCTCACTATGACTACCAAGTGGTGTCCAAAATTCGCTTCGATCGCGAAAATTTTACCCAGGGTCTAGAGATTCATAAGGGCAGGCTGTACGTCAGCTCTGGCCTCTATGGTCGCTCGATGATCAGGGTCTATGCGTTCCCGAGTTTGGAGCTAATCCAATCAGTACCGGTTGACCCACGCATTTTTGCTGAAGGGCTTACGATCGTGAATAACCGTCTGATGCTCCTCTCCTGGAGGGAGAGGTTGATGCTGGTTTATTCACTGCCCGAACTGACTCTGATCGGCCAAAGTGGCCTACCCGGACAGGGGTGGGGTG
>CALKEI010000210.1 GCA_938085095.1 uncultured Luminiphilus sp.
GATGAGACAACGGCGTTGGCAAATCGCGCGCCGTCCATGTGCAGATTCAACTGAAACTCATCGGCGAGCTGTCGGTAGCGGGCGACCTCTTCCGGGCAATATACGGTCCCGGACTCACTGACGTTGGAAAGGCTAATCGCACCCGGCTTGGCGTTATGCACACCGTGAACTGTGGCTATCTCCATATGCGAGCGCATCAGGGCCACATCCGGTTTACCGCCGTCTCCGGCGATACCGACCATCCGCGCGCCGCCGGTGAAGAGCTCAACCGCAGTGTTTTCATCGTTCTGGATATGGGCGCCCTCGTGACAGTAAATCGCCCCCCAAGGCGGGCACAAAGCACTCATAGCCAGCGCGTTGGCAGCGGTACCCGTGGTCACGAAGAAGACAGCGCAGTCGGTCTCAAAGACATCGCGGACCGCGGATTCTGCGGCCGCCGTCAGCGCGTCCTCGCCGTAGCTCTCTGCCAAACCTGCAGCGGCGTCAGAAATAGCTGCCAATACAGCGGGATGCGCACCGGCCTGATTATCAGAGATAAAGTTCATATTAGATTGTTGCTCACTCTTTTGAGCTGTCAGCTCGTTGTTACAAGGCTTGCCGCCCGCGATCCCCATGTTATAACGACTCGCGATGATGAGGGATGCCATGCGCTTATTCGGGTACGCGATGTTTGGTCTGGGACTGGGTCTCCTGCTGCTGGCAGGCGCCACGCTGGTCTTTGATCTTGGCGTGCTGAAACCCCTCTATGAACGAGTCGCCAGTCATTACCTGCAGCGCGAGGTGCGCATAGAGGGTGAGATGAGTGTGCGGCTTGGAAGATCGCTGACGGCTTCTGCCTCTGACGTCACGATACTAGGCACTGACCCTGATGCGACCCCGCTGGCTCAGGCCGATTTCCTCGAGGTGCAGCTGGCGTTACCCGCACTGCTCGACAAACTCATTGATATCGAACTCGCGCGCATCGAGGGCGCCACGCTGAATCTGGAAGTCGATGATCAGGGCCAAGGCAACTGGCCAACCTTTCGGGATGATAGCTCCGCTAAGGCTGATCGGTTTGAAGGCCCCGCTCAGGCTGACGAAAAGTCGAATGTCGCACTGCGGATCGCCGAGGCACAGGTCACAGAGTCGTTCATCAACACACACAATGCCCGAACAGGTCTTCGTCACGCTCTCGCTATAGACCGTTTTGATGGCCTCATGAGCGCCGAGACGACCGAGGCATCGGGTACGGGTAGGCTCAACGAGCGCGCATTCGAGACCACCGTGGTGCTGGAGGGCGTCGATTCGCTACTCACCCTTGCGATGTGGGACGTGAATTGGCGGGGTCAGATTGGTCGCGCGCAGTTTCAGGCCATCGGACATTTGGAAGCGCTGGATCAGTTGGAGGCGTCACAGCTTGCGTTGACGCTACATACCGACAGCGCCAATGAACTGCTGGAGACACTGTCACTCCCCCTCATCGATGACGGACCCGTCGACATCAATTTCAATCTGAGCCAGCAAGCGACCGTAGCGCATCTCGACCTGGATGCCGTATTCGGTGAGTTCAGTATTTTTGGCACGGCACTCAGCGAGGACCCGCTCACCCTCTCTTCAGCACAGCTTAATCTGGTCGCGACCGGGCCTAACCTCGCGCACCTTGGCGCACTGGGTGGGCAAACGAATTGGCCAGAGACGCCTTTTGAGATCGACCTGAAGACGTCGCGGGAAGGCAGGCAGGTTGACGTCTCCACCTTGCGGCTCATCAGCGACGTCATGACTCTGGAACTGACAGGGAACGTGGCGGATTTCCGATCACCAAGTACCGGGCGGCTGTCGGGGACGGTTGATATCCCTTCTTTGAGTGTCTGGTCGTCGGTGCTTAACCTGCCGGCCGAGTTGAGCGGGCCGTTTCAGGGCACCGTCTCGCTCGCGGGAGCGGGCACGGGAGCCAACTTGGTTGTGAGCACCCAGTCCGATCTATTTTCTCTGGAAATCGGTGGGCGACTCGAACCCGGCGAGAGCATGCTGGGGTCGACCATAAAAATGCAGGGGAAAATTGCTAGCCCTGAGCGATTCTTAAGCCTTTTTATAGAGGACGCGCCAACGCTCCCCCCTGCCGCCTTCGAGGGTCAATTTGCCATCGAGGATGCCGACACAGTGCTATTGAGCGGACTGCAGGTTGCCATGGGAGAGGATGCCATAACGGCAAACGGACCCGTCGGTTGGGACGCCAAAAAACATGACACATTAGTCCAGCTATCCGTGAACTCCCCTAATCTCAACAACACGCTTTCCCCATGGTTGGATGCACCCGAGGTGATTCCTGCCCTCCCCGTGGAGATTACCGGCGTGCTGGCTTATCCGTCGTCAAAAGAATTTGAGATTCGGCAGGGAGCGATATCTGCACTGGCCGGCTCTGGCGAATTCACTGGTATCGTCAGCTTGCAGGCTGGCCGCCCTTCTCTGTCTGGCAAATGGCGGGTCTCTGCTCCGGCACTACAGCCCCTCCTGACACAGATTGCCGTGCCTGCGCATTTTGAAAAGCCCCTGACATTTGAGGGTCAAGCCGCATGGCAGGCGGGCTATGTCAACATTCAAGAAGGTTTACTGAGTTATGGGCCAACCGATGTGACCGGCGATTTGCTGGTGGATCTCGAAGCCACCACCCTGAAGTTCAATCTCGAGTCCACAACGCCAGATTTGACCGATTACGCACCCCAGAGTGACATTACCGCACCTGCTTTCTCCATCCCCATCGACTTTAGGTCCAGTGGACAAATCACCGAGGACCGATGGTCCGTGGCTACGTTTCAACTCGAATCCACGCAGGCCTCTGTCAGCGGTTCGGGGGAGCTAGAGCTGGACGGTGACGAGTTCATTGACAGCCATATCACCAGCAATATCCGCATCGCAAACCTCACTGCCTTCAACGATATTTTGGGTCTGTCATTGCCAGACCAGGATCTTCAAATGTTTGTTGATATGGACTCTCGCGGCGGCGCTTTGGTCGTGGAGCAGTTCGATGTCCTGTCAGGAGACAGTGATCTGTCTGCCACCGGACAAGCGAACAACCCTTCTGCTCCTACGATCGTGGTCGACGTCGATAGTGACCGCCTTGACCTGTCTCCCTGGTTACCCCTATTAAGGTCTGCTGAGCAGTCTATCTCAGCTCCAGCAAGTGCCGAATCGCAGGCAGAGAACACTCCCGATCGTTTGATCCCGGACTATCCACTCACGCACAGAGTGCTCAATACTTTTCAGGCAGACACAACCGTTTCAATCGGTGAGCTGAGGGGACTGCAGCGCCCCGTCCTCAACGTGCTCACCCGAGTCGATGTGGGTAAAGAGGGCATCCGGGTAACCTCGGCGCGCGCTGAGAACCAACGCGGCGGAGTGGCGCAGCTAACTGGAACATTAATTCCCGATGCCGAGGGCATACCGGAGCTCTCTATGCTGCTAGAGGGCAAAGGCCTGACACTGGGCATCCCCAAAGCGCCGGGAGAAGACATCACGGCACTGCCTCCCTACGACATCCGATTGAAACTGGCTGGAAAGGGTCAAACTACCCGCGATCTCGCAGCAACGCTCGGCGGCTACATCAACATGACGATGGGCGAGGGCATCATGCTCAATGCGGGTCTCGATCGCGTGACCAACAGTTTTTTACAAGAACTCTCCAAAGCGCTGGACCCCCTTCAGGAACAGGAGGAAAGCACCCAAATTAACTGCGCGGCCGCTTTCAGTGTGCTGAGCGAGGGCAAACTACACGGTAAGCCCGCAGTAGTGGTCGACACCCCCAACGTTAAGGTGCTGGCAGATGCGACCGCGAACCTGGAATCCGAAAAAATAAAAATACAGTTCAAAACGGTGCCGCAAAAAGGGCTGGGGCTCAGCATGTCGAGCATCGTCAATCCCTATGTCGAGGTCACCGGTACGCTGGCCAAACCCCGCCTGACGCTGAATCCTGAAAACACCGTGGTGGGCGGCAGCCTCGCGGTGATTACCGGCGGCATCTCTATTCTGGTGAGGAACGTGCTGGACCGTTTGAGTACAAGCGGCAACGTGTGTGCGGATCGGCTCCGCAAGGCCAATGAAGAAATGGCCCAGATGGACGCCTAAAGCGAGTCCGGCATGCCCTCAATTAAGCGCAGATTGATGACGCCCTCAAGACTGCGGATCTTGCTCAATAGGCTCTCCTGCGGCACTTCGTCGAGATCAATGATGTTGTAGGCGATGTCGCCGATGCTCTTGTTCAGTAGATCCGCGACGTTCAAACTATCCTCGCCAATCAGCGCCAAAATATGGCTGAGCATGCCGGGCTCGTTGCGATTGGCTATCGTGATGCGGTATTCAGTGGTTCGCTCAAGCTCAATGGCGGGGAAGTTAACCGAATTGCGAATGTTCCCATGATCAAGAAATGCCTTGAGCTGGTTTGCCGCCATTATCGCGCAATTTTCCTCGGCCTCGGCTGTGCTAGCACCAATGTGCGGCATCAACAGCGTATCGTTGCGGCCCAGTAACAGCGGGTTCGGGAAATCGGTTACGTAACGACGCAGTTGACCCACATTCAGGGCCCCAACGATTGCCTCTGTCGAGACGATTTCTTCCCGAGCAAAATTGAGCAGGCAACTCCCCTGACGAAAGTGGGTCAGCATCTCGGCATTAATGAGTTCACGGGTGCTGTCCAGCACGGGGAGATGCAAGCTCACATAGTCGCTGCGGCTGAAAAGGGCAGGTACGTTCTCCATCCGCTGCACTTCACTGGGCAACCGCCAGGCGGCTTCCACCGATAACGCCGGGTCAAATCCCACTACTTCCATACCGAAATCCAGCCCCAGTCGTGCCACGAGGCTCCCAATCGCGCCCAAACCCACCACGCCCAGGGTTTTGCCCGCGAGCTCTGCACCAGCAAAGCGCTTTTTCTCCTGCTCCATCAAGGCATTCATCGACTGAGCAGACATCGTCGCGTCCTGTGATTGCGCGAAGGCAATACCACCAACAATATCTCTCGACGCCAACAGCATCGCTGCGGCAACGAGCTCCTTCACCGCGTTGGCGTTGGCACCCGGTGTATTGAAAACCGGGATACCGCGCTCACTGCACACCGCAAGCGGAATGTTATTGACCCCGGCACCCGCACGGGCGATCGCGGTGACGGATTCCAGAATTTCTGCTTCTTGCAATTTGTGGCTGCGCAACAACAGCGCGTCGGGGTGCGCGATATCGTGACCCACCTCAAAGCATTCCCGATCGAAACGGTCGAGTCCTTTTGGCGATATGGTGTTGTAGGTCTTGATGCGATGCATAGCGACGGAGCCGTCTATTTCGAGGGGCCGCATTGTGCGCCATTGCGCAAGGCTTTGCGAGGGGTCACTTCGCGCTTTGCGACAGATGCAGCCATTGCCCCGGCCATACGGACCTGAAAAAAACGCGGGGCATGCCGCTATAACAAGGTCACCTCATCGGCTAGCTGTTCATCGAGTATCGCCTTCATGGCCTCCGCTAACTGGCGAAAAAAAACTCTGGCAGGTGAGCGGCGACGCCATGCCAGCGCATGATCGCGGTTCATGTTGACGCCCTTTACATCAGTGATGCGCAGCGTATCCGAGTCGCCGATCTCGCTGGCGACATAAAGCGAAGGGAGAAATGTGATGCCCATACCCATCACCACCATCTGTCTCAAGGTATCAAGAGAGGTGCCTTCATAGTCGCGGTTGACGGTTGCGCCCAAACTCTCACACAGCGCACTGACCTGACGGTGATAAAGGTGTTGTTCGTCGATTGTCAGCACCGCTTCGCCCACCAAGTCCTCTCCCGAGACGACGCCTTTCGATGCCAAAGGATGCTCCAGTGGCAAAGCCAATTTAAGCGTTTCGCGAAATAAGGGTAAGACCTCCAGTTCATCGCCCTGAAGCGGCAAGGTGGTTAGCACCACGTCATGAACCGCGGATTTTAGATCAGAGGCAAGCTGAGCCGGGATGGCTTCGCGCACATAGAGCCGCAGATCTTCAAAACGTTGATGGACGGCAGGCAAGACGCGCGGCAACAGGTAGGGCCCCAGCGTAGGGGTAACACCCAGTCGATACGTGCTTTGTCCTGACACGCCCATTGCCTGATCAGTAAAACCCTTCAGCTCCTCCGCTATGCGCCTTGCCCGCGGTAACAATTCACGAGCTGCAGGGGTCATTACGACACCACTGCGCTGACGTTCGAATAACGTTGTAGAGAGCGCCTCCTCAAGCGCAGCAATCTGTACCGTTAAGGTAGGCTGCTTCACCCCGAGACGATCTGCCGCTCTGCGAAAACTCCCTGCCTCGGCAATGGCCTGAAAGTATCGAATTTGTTTAAAAGTGAGTCGTTCTGAACCGGACATCGTCACCTCTATGTAGGCTTGTATCTATGCTTGAAGCAGCAACTGGCAGATCCTGAGTGGCAAATTGATACCGAATCTATCTGCTCTGCTTTTCCGTTATGACACGCCAGGCGATGGATCGATCGATTCGGTCAGCACTCGGCACACCACCTTCTGTGATAGCCAAAAACTATCACATTATACTGTGAACCTTATTTTATCTATCACGTATAACGAGCACCACTGCAATGTACAGCGCTGTTCTCAGGAGCTACCAGTATGAATCACGACGACGTTCTAGGCTTGTTTGACACATGGAATGCAGCCCTGGCCACACTCGACCCGGACCAGGTGACTGCCTTATACGCGGAAAATGCCGTGCTGTTGCCCACTGTTTCGAATCAAGTCAGGCACAACCCTGCTGAAATCCGAGATTATTTTGTCGGCTTCCTGCAAAAGTCACCGCAGGGAGTCATCGACGAGTCAAACATCCAGCTCCTCAGCGAAACCCATGCGACCAACTCTGGCGTGTACACCTTCACCTTTGGTGATGGCTCAACGGTAACCGCAAGGTTCAGTTACCTGTACGTTGCGAGCGATACAGGCTGGAAGATTCTCCAGCACCACAGCTCGGCGATGCCAGAGGGGTGAAGCAGGGCAAAAGCGCGTTGGACGGGGACAACAAAACCGCCTTCTCGCACCCGCACCAAACGTAACCATTTGACCGATCGAACTGAGGACCAGATTTTTCATGACCCGTTTTTTCGACTTTTCCCACCTTCGCGGTGACATTTTTGGTGGCCTGACTGCGGGTGTAGTTGCCCTGCCTTTAGCGCTGGCATTTGGCGAAGCGTCCGGCGCAGGACCCATTGCCGGAGTGTATGGGGCGATCTTGGTCGGGTTTTTTGCTGCGTTATTTGGAGGGACGCCCTCACAGATCTCAGGACCCACAGGCCCAATGATTGTCGTCTTTGCCGGTGTTTTTGCGTCACTCAGTGGCGACCTGTCACTGGTATTTGCCACCGTTATTCTGGCGGGAATCATACAGATACTGTTTGGCGTGCTGCGCTTTGGTCAGTATATCCGTCTGGTGCCCTACCCTGTCGTCTCCGGTTTCATGAGCGGCATCGGCTGCATCATTATTGCCCTGCAACTCGCCCGCTTATTCGGACATGAGCCAGAAGGCGGCGGTACGATTCCGGCCCTGCTGGAAGTACCCAATGCTATTGCGAACCCCAATTTTGAAGCGTTGGCCATCGGGCTCCTGACGCTGGGCATGGTCTTTTTGTGGCCGGCAACTTGGGGTCGCTACGTACCCGGGCCTCTCGCGGCATTGATTGTGGGCACCCTCGTGAGCCTGAGCATGACCAACGTGCCGTTACTGGGAGTGATCCCCACCGGCTTGCCAGAATTCATCATGCCCTCTTTCTCGAACGATACCCTGCTCATCGTCCTAGAAGCGGCCCTGATACTTGCCATTCTGGGGGCCATCGACAGTCTGCTGACCTCTCTGGTCGCCGACAACATGACCCGGACCCGCCATCGCTCTAACCGCGAATTGGTAGGTCAGGGCTTGGGTAACGTCGCTGCCGGATTCTTTGGGGGGATCCCGGGCGCCGGTGCGACCATGCGCACGGTCGTGAATATTCGCACGGGCGGTGTGACAAAACTCTCGGGAATGCTGCACAGCTTGCTGTTATTAGCCGTCGTACTCGTTCTGGCGCCTCTAGCGTCTAAAATCCCTCACGCCGTGCTGGCAGGCATTCTGGTCAAGGTAGGCTACGACATCATCGATTTGTCCTATCTTAAACGTGCCCACCGCGGCCCACGATTTGATCTGGCACTCATGGTGATGGTGTTGAGCCTGACCGTTTTTGTGGACCTGATTACCGCGGTGGTCGCTGGGGTGGTTATCGCCGCCGTGGCCTTTGTAAAGCAGGTAGCCGATGCTCAACTTGCCGCCGCTACGGGAGAAAATGATGATTCCACAGAGAGCCTGTCTGATATGGAGACCGCTTTACTGACAGAGTGTGGTGATCGTCTCACCTATTTTGATCTCGGCGGCCCTCTGAGCTTCGGTGCCGCCGCCGACCTTGGGCACCATGTTCGCGAGCGAATCAGCCCTCAGCATCACACCTCTCTTGTTCTGGACTTCGGTAGAGTGCCCTTCATGGATGTATCTGCGGTTCGCGCGGTAGAAACCATCGCCCTGGATGCAGCCCATGCGGGCAAGCATCTCTATGTGTGTGGCATCAACGATAAAATAGCAGCGAGCTTCGAGGGATTGGGTGTCAGTGAGCAACTTCCTAACCGTATTCGCTATACCACGCGCTTAGCAGCCCTGACGGCGGCGCGTGATTGGATCTTTGAGAACACTGCCTCGTCGGGTGAATCCGATTCGACATCCCGCCCGGATGGCCGGGCAGTAGCCTGATTCGCTACTCAACGACACCCTCGACGAGCTGATACACTTCGCTTGGTCAATCACAGGGTGGCACTGCATGGGGCATATCGGCGTTGTCTTTCTTCTCCTGTCGCTCGGCGCCTGTCAAAACGGGGGGTCCACCGTTGATTCCGCCGTTGTCGATGCCATTGAGCAACAAGCGCTGGTCGTCGACGTGAGAACCGCAGAGGAATATGCCGAGGGCCATTATCCAGGGGCCATCAACATCCCCCACGAGATGATCATCGAAGGGCTGCAAGAGCGCTCTGTTAGTGCCAACGATATCGTTATTCTCTATTGCCGCAGCGGCAATCGCTCGGGCCAAGCCCAAGTGGCGCTGCAGTCACAGGGTTTTACCAAGGCAAAGAATGCGGGCGGGCTCGAGAACTTGCTCGCCGCAACACACGCACGAGCCGTCATCCCTCCACCTTCTGAATAGCCACGTTAATTGAGGGGCTAGCTAGCAGTGTCGGACACTTAAGCCGACTCAATCTTGAGGCACCGATCTCCCGTTTTTCGGCGACATGATGGGTCTTTTGAACATCAGTCCGCAGATTTTGCGAGGCTCGAAAACTGTGCGAGCGCTTCATCAGACAGCCGATCCAAGCCCTGGCTGTATTGCGCCGCACAATCGCTATAAAACTGGGCGTTAAGCTGGTTAGCATCGCCGCAGTCTCGTGTCGCCACTACTTTTCCTGGCACTCCCGCAATAACGGAATTGGGGGGGAACACTTTATTCTCGGTAATGATGGTGTGCCCAGCCACGATGGAGTTTTCACCGATCTTGGCACCGTCCATGATGGTGGCATTGATGCCAATCAAACAGCGATCACCGATATCACATCCGTGCAGGGTGGCGTGGTGGGTAATGGAACAGTCCTCACCAATCACCGTCGGCGAGGCGATCCCGACGTGAATCATGACAAAGTCCTGAATGTTAGTGCGAGCACCAATTCGTATCTCAAAAGTCTCTGCACGGGTCACAACGTTGGGCCAAATGGAAGCTCCAGGGCCCACATAGACCTTGCCATACAACCAAGCGCTCTCGTGGATATAGGCGGGGTCGTCGAGGGTGACATGCTCACCAATGTGTCCCATGCTGTGAACTCCTGCAAAATCGGGGAGCGCATATCTTGTCATGTTGCGCGCCGAATCGCTAAGGCAAACTCGCTGAGTTTGATGGGGCTCTAGCCATGACACACACCGACCGCCGCGCCATGCAACTGGGCCTAGGAGCCGTGCTGTTGTGGAGCACGGTCGCCACCGCTTTTAGCCTGAGTCTCAATCACCTATCTCCACTCCAGCTGGTGACATTGGCGGCATCGGTGAGCTGGTGCTTTTTCGCCCTGAGGTTGCTGTCTCCCGACAGATGGCAGGCGCTCCGCGCGACGTCTACCAAAGACCGTCTCATCGGCCTACTCGTGGGCTGGATGAATCCGGGACTTTACTATCTTGTGCTCTTCGCCGCCTATGACCGACTGCCGGCGCAAGAAGCGATGGCAATCAACTACTCATGGGGTATTACATTGGCGTTACTGGCCGCGCCCCTGCTCAAGCAAAAACTCAAGCTCGGCGCGCTCTTCGCGGCCGCAATCAGTTACACCGGCATCGTGGTCATTGCGACCCGCGGGGCGCCATTATCACTGGATTTAGCTCAACCGTTGGGTGTGGGCCTCGCCCTACTCAGCACACTGATCTGGAGTGGGTACTGGATCATTAACACTCGACTCTCCCTCAATCCGGAAGTGAATCTATTCCTGAACTTCTCCGGTGCCGCACCGCTATTGCTGGGCCTCTTATGGTTTAGTGGCGCGCCCTTTCCCCACACCTGGCAAGCCTGGGCCGGGGGCGTCTACATTGGGCTTTTTGAAATGGGCATCGCTTTTGTTTTGTGGATGAGTGCAATGAAAGCGACCACATCGACGCTACGGATTTCGAGTCTGATTTTTCTTTCCCCGCCCCTGTCATTATTTTTTATCTGGATCGTTGCCGGCGAGCCCGTCCGCGCGTACACCCTGCTCGGCCTCGTCCTGATTCTCGCCGGGCTCTGGTTGCAACGCCGCGCCGAACACTGAAGTGTTATCGTCGCTACGCAGCAGGGACACGGTATCTCCCGAGCGCAATTCACCAAGCGTACTGCGATCTGCTTCGTGCCATTGCAGCGTCACCGTACCCTGCTCGCTATCGCTAGCAATAACCTCCGCCTGAGCGAATCGAGCCGAGCTCCGTGAGATGGCTGGCGTCGCTAACAGACGCTGCGTGTCGCCCTGTGCACTCACCACACCCTGATCAAGGACCAACAGCTGTCGGGTGAGCTGTCGGAGCTCATGCGCAGCGTGGGATACATACATGAGTGGGATGGCCTCGGATGGAATCCATTCCGCAAGACGGTCAATGATGCCGTCTCGGTGAGCCGAGTCATTTGCCGAAACCGGCTCATCCATCAGTAACAACCTTGGACGAACCAACAGTGCACGCGCCAAAGCGACTCGTTGACGCTCGCCCCCAGAAAGCGACTCCACGGCCTGACCCAATAGATGACCCAGTTCAAGCTCTGCGACAATCGATGCTTCACTCAGAGACGATTGAACAGGCCTCGCGCGCCGACGAGCGAAAGCGAGGTTTGCTTCCACGCTGCGCTCCGGCAGCAAACGACTGTCCTGAAATACCATCCCCAGACCGCGCTGGTGGGTCGGCACCCTATCAGGGTGATTACTGTCACTCCAGGTTTCATCGCCAAAGCGAACGTGTCCCCGAAACGCGGGCTCCAACCCTGCGATAATCCTTAACAGGGTGGTCTTACCTGCGCCAGTTGCGCCAAAAATGCCCAGCGGCTCAGTCAGATCCAGATCCAGTGACAGATCGAGATGAAACCGGGGTCGCCTGAGCGCTCCCTCTAGGATCAGACGCTGACTCACCCGCGAACGACCTCAAATCGATGACCGGCATAGCGATAAACGAGCCAGAGCGAGGCGAATGAAAAACATAGCAGCCCCAGGGCCAGCGTGTGCGCGGCATCGTAATTCAGCGTTTCAACGTGCTCGTAAATCGCAATCGACAGTACGCGGGTTTCGCCCGGGATATTGCCACCCATCATTAATACCACGCCAAACTCGCCCACTGTGTGCGCAAAGGTGAGCACTCCCCCGGTCACATATCCCCGCTTTGCCAGCGGCAGCGCCACGTTGCGCCATCGGTCCCATGGTGACGCGCCTAATGTGGCCGCCGCCTCCATAACCGCCTCGGGCACGGCCCGAAAGGCGGCATGAAGCGGCTGCACCATGAAGGGTAATGAATAAATAATAGACGCGAGAACCAACCCCGAAAAGGAAAAGGTTAATGATGCTCCAGTCAACTCGAACCAAAATCCGCCAACAGATGATTCCGGATTGAGCAACACTAACAGGTAGAAGCCGAGCACGGTCGGCGGCAATACCAGCGGCATGGCGACCACCGCCTCCACCACGGATCGTGCCGATGAATCAGATCGCGCCAGCCACCATGCCAACAGTGAGGCAATCGGAACCAGCAAAAGCGTCGTCACCCCCGCCAACAATGCTGTCAGCCACACCGCCTGCAAGTCACCGGTCATTGGTCCTGCCCTGCGATCTGGTCATAACCATCCCGGCGGATCAGCTCGCGAACCGCTGACGATTGGAGCTGTTCAATCCAGTAGTGCACTGCGACATTGTCTCGTGCCCGCTCCATCACCACGAGTGCCTGCTCAATCCGCGCATCTTCGGAAAACCAAAGTAGATCATCCGGGTCTGCCTTGACGCTGCCCTTGCGGGTCCCCGCGATGACCGCCGATCGCGCCACAAAACCTGCTTTGGCCTGACGCTGAGCGACCAGTCCAGTGACCACGTTGATGTTGTCCACCCGCACAATATTGTGCAGCCACTCCGCTTCTAAATCAGCGTTATTCAAAACTCGCCATGCCGCTTGACCATACGGTGCAAAAGCAGGATTCGCGATGCCGACCGAACGAGGATCGAGATCTCTGAGGGCATTGACTGAGACCGGCACTGGCGCATCAGGCCACCACAGACCCAGTTCACCAATCGCGTAGATGAAGTACGACTCCGGTACGGCAAGCCCGCGCTCCATCAACTGCTGTGGTCGGTCTGGGTCAGCGGCCATCAGCACGTCGAAGGGCGCTCCGTTGATAATCTGGCTCGCCAACTTGCCGGTAGACCCCGCAATAATCTCGTACCGGTGCGACGAGTCGGCCTCCAGATAGCGGGCAACCGTCAGCGCCGTATCGCGAAAGTTGGCGGCCACCGCAATGCGCGCGTCGGCCGCCATGACGACACCGGTCCCCCACAGGAAAAACAGTACCGCAAGGCCACGCATACCACCCAACACTTCCGACCCTCCGTTTACGCCCACGTAATGACCCATCCCGATCTCATATCACGCCCAGCTCATCAAGCCGTTGCATGAGGTATTGCCGAGCCGTGTACCTCGGTGACAAGACAACGTCTGGCCGGGGATGCAGAAACAGTGGCAGAGACATGCGACTTACAGATGAAGCGGCTGCAGTGTCAGCGACGCGATGGGTCGTCGACGGGAGATACCCTTGTGTCGCCTCCTGCAGCATATCGCCAATATTGACGATGATTTGCCCGGGCGTATGTGGCACCGCAATCCATTCGCCGCTACTGAGCTGAAGCTCTAGGCCGGGGCCATCTGCTGCGGGCAATAAGGTCAGCAAATTAATGTCCTCGTGAGGTGCAGCCCGCATCACCAACGGCGCTGTCGGGACGGGCGGGTAGTGCAGCACGCGGAGCATGGTCTGCTCGCTTCCCTGAATCATATCGCGCAGCGGCTCCGAGAAGCGGCTCGTGACGGCCTGCGGCAGGCTGCGAGCGATACAGGCTAAAAGTTGCGCGCCCAACGCGACGGCATCATCAAAGTGTGCCGCCAAATCCGCTCGCAATGAATCGGGACAACGACCCCACGGATAAAATTGAAAGTACTCCTTGTGATCCCGCTCCTCGAAGCCCTTGGCATGCTCGGCGTGGCGCAGCGAGAAGTAACCGTCTTGTCTAACCGGGTCCATCTCAAAAACCGGCCCGTCACCACTGGCAAAAAAAGCCCGCCATTCACTGTAAATTCGACTAATGCGCGCGCCATCAAGCGGATGGTTAATCACCGCAGCGAACCCATATTCGTGTAGCGATGCCATGAAGCTTGCGTCGAAGCCCGGCGCTTCATAGGCGATCTGGGGGAGTGTGACAGACGCTGACACAGAGGCTACCTCAGGTTCCGCCCAACGTCAGAAAGAAGCCGGCCAGCGCTGCGCTCATCAGATTGGATAAGCTGGCTGCAATCAGGGCTCTAAATCCGTAGCGTGAAATATCGTCACGACGCCCGGGGGCGACTGCACCCAGACCGCCCAGAAGGATGGCAATAGATGAAAGGTTGGCAAAACCGCAGAGAGAGAAGATCACGATCGCCTGAGAGTGTGGCGACAGTTGGGCTGAGACTTCGCTGAAGGTGACGTAGGCCACAAACTCATTGAGGATAAACTTCTGTCCGATCAAGCTGCCCGCGAGCTGGGCCTCATCCCAGGGAATACCGATTGCCCATGCCAGCGGCTGTAAAATACCGCCCAGCAGGCGCTCCAGCGTCAATTGCTCGATACCAATCCACGCACCCCCGGCCTCGAGCATGCCGTTGACCATGGCGATGAGCGCGATAAAAGCCAGCAGCATCGCACCAATAGCCCCCACCATTTGCAAACCATTCATGGCACCCGTGGCAGCGGCGTCAATAAAGTTGATGTACTTTTCACTGGCCAACTGTTCGCCCTGCGCGGGTTCGGCAGGCGTGTCCGTTTCGGGCTCCATCAGCTTGGCCATCAGAAGACCTCCCGGCGCCGCCATGAAGCTCGCCGCAAGCAGGTACTCGAGTGGCACACCGAGCGCAACATATCCGGCCATGACCGAACCTGCGATAGAGGCCATTCCACCGACCATCACCGCAAACAACTCGGACCGTGTCATCGCCGGGATGTAGGGTCTGGCCACCAGTGGCGCCTCTGCCTGACCGACAAATACATTCGCCGCCGCAGAGAGAGATTCAGTATGACTGGTCCTTAGGATAGCGCGTAAGCCACCGCCCATAATGCGGATCAACCACTGCATGATTCGCGCGTGATACAGCACCGCAATCAGAGAACTAAAGAAGATCACCACCGGCAGAACACTGAAGGCAAAAATAAAGCCGAGTGAATCGCTGGGCCCAACCAGGCCACCAAACATGAACTCCATGCCAGCGCGGCTATACCCTAGCAATACCGCAACATAGTCGGAGGCGGCAGATAGCGCCGCAATACCCCAATCGGTAAATAACGCCACAAAACCGATAGCCACCTGAAGTGCAAATGCCAGCCCAACCGTTCTCAGGCGGATGGCAGATCGATTAGAAGACAGCCCGACCGCAACGGACAGGAGAACGACAACGCCCAATAGGCTGATCATGACTAGCGCCCCAGCTGAAAGCGCTACTGTACCCCGCCCACCCGCGTCTGGACACTGGCCGGCCCAAATCACCCATGCTGACCATCGTTTGCATCACGATACAGCCCAGCACAGCACAGATCGGCCGGCAGCCCTTACGGACGTAAGGGCTACTCGATTCGCCCACCGCGGCATACATCATAGGAGCCTCAACAGTCAGACCAGACGCTCAATTGAATAGATCATTACTGAAGCAACACATATTGGCAAAAATGATAGATATAAATTATTTAGCACCTTACTAAAGCGGCCAAACATCGTTTTTCTCCTCGCGCTCTGCGCTTCGCACTACATTTTCGGAGCGCAATGATAGCCAAAAAACCGAAATATACAGCTCTTAAACCGTTTTAAATGCTGCAATTTTAAATAAAAGAGATGTTTTTTTATTTAACATGATTAATATTCATGTAAATACAAAAGGGGCTACATAAGCGAGAGATGTCATGGCTGATCAGAGTGTATCGCGATGTTATTTAGTCAAATTCACGCTCTACGCCCGCCATGCGGGCATAAATAACGGCACCGACGATAGAGACTGCTGCGGCAGTCTGAAATACCGCATCCCATCCTCCTGTGGTGTCCTGAATCCAGCCTGAGGCAAAGACCGAGGCGCTTGAGGATAGGGCCGCGAGTGTATTCGTGACCCCCATCAATAATCCCGACTGGTTAGGGGCGATATCAAGATGGTTCGTAGCAAACCCGCCAATAGACAGTGCCGTCAATGCATTACTAAGAGTAATCACCGTGACACTCAGTATCAGCGAATCCGTGAGCGTAATCGCCAACATGGCCGCCGTAATACCGACAAAGGCCAGACTCTGCATGACACGACGAACCTTGAGGCGATCGAACCCCCTCCCAATCAGCCCGTCAAAAAGCCGCCCCGCTACGGGCGCCATCACGAGCGACATGGCAATCGGGGCCAATGCAAGAAAGCCCGCCAGCTGCAGATCGGCGCCCAACTCGCGGTTCACAAAAGTGGGGAACCAAGAGAGCACCAGATATAACGACCAGTTGATACAGATATGCGCTGTCGCAATCGCCCACACCGCTCTGGATCGCAGCATTCGCCCAAGGGTGAGGCGGGGATATACCTGCTCAGGGACGACATCAGCGGCTCGGTCATCTGGAGACGACTGCGCTGACAGCACATCGACGCGCGCCCATTCCGGGGCTGCTGCGGGGCGTGACCGCGCCGCGGGCGCCCATACCGCGAACCAGAGTACGCCCAACAAGCCATATAAATAGAAAGCGCCCTGCCAAGACCAGACGCTGATTAACCAGGGTGTGCAAATCAGTGCGATCACACTGCCTCCGGAAATACCGGAATTCATCAGTCCCACGGCTGATGCGCGCCGGTCCGGGTGCACCCAGCGGGAATACAACGAATAAATAGACGGCCAGGTAACGGCCTCAGCCACCCCCATCAGGAACCGGCAGGCGAGCAACATACTGATGCCCATGAGTGCGGATGCGGGTGTTAGCAAAGTGAAGAGCGACCAGAACAGCACACCCAACCCCAACACCCACTTTCCCCCGAAGCGATCGGACAAGTAGCCGGCGGGAATTTGGAGCGT
>CALKEI010000211.1 GCA_938085095.1 uncultured Luminiphilus sp.
ATTTCGCCCCTATCCAGCAAAGGCATGAGGATATTTTCCATGCGATCGGCCTGTCGCTCGGTATAATTGAGGCCAACGCCATCGGGACCTTTCGCGAACACGTAGATCTTTCCCCGGTCCTCGGTGGGGAGCAGCTCCTGATCCAGCTGCCCATAAAGACCGGCGGCACTTCCCGCAGCAAGAACACAGAATAAAAACGTTCTACGTGGGACATTGAGCAGCGCAGAAAGGGATCGGCGGTAATAGTCAGCCAGCCGATTTCCCCAGTCACTGACCCGGCGTTGGCGAGGGTGGGTGGCAGGAAGGCGGGCCATGACAGCGGGAACCAGACTCAGTGCGACGAACGAGGAGATGACCACCGCGACCGCCAGCACCAAACCAAACTCCTGAAAAAGCCGGCCCGCTGTGCCGGGTAGAAAAGCGATCGGCACGAACACCGCCACGAGTACTGCGGTTGTCGCGATCACGGCAAAAAAGACGCGCCGGGTCCCCACCACCGCAGCGGCGCTCGGTCCTGTCCCTTCGGCGCGTTTAGTCTGCACACTCTCAAGCACGACAATCGCGTCATCAACAATGAGCCCCGCTGCTAGCACCAGCGCCAGGAGGGTCAAAATATTGATCGAAAAGCCCAGCGCCCAGGTGGCCGCCAATGTGCCGAGTAATGAAATCGGTATCGCGATAGCGGGCACAAGGGTCAGTCGCATCGATCCGGTAAAGAGGCGAATGGTGCCAATCACGACCAGAATCGAAATCAGCAATGTTGTGACCACTTCGTTGACCGAACCTCGGATAAAAATCGCATCGTCAGAGATGATCTCGAGATCGATCCCTTCCATTCTTTCATTGAGATCCGACACCGCCGCGCGAACACCCTCCGCGATGCGGATGGTATTGGAGCCCGCTTGGCGCACCACGCTGATGCCGACCACGCGCTCTCCATTCAATCGGACAAAACTGGTCGAGTCTTCGGGGGTGAAGGCGATCTTTGCGACCTGGCCGATACGGATTTCATCCCGGATGATCAGCGACGCGATGTCTGCTTCCTTGGTCACCGCTGCATCGGCACGGACCAGCAGCTGCTGGTCTCCTGCGCGGAAACTGCCTGCGGGCACATCGAGCGGGGCCGCCCGAAGTACCGCGCTGACGTCTGCAACTGTCAGGCCGTAGCTGGTCAGTCTCAGTGGGTCGAGGATAATCCGCAACACCCGCTGGCGCGAACCGAACAGTGGTGCGTCGGCTACACCGGGAAGTGAGATAAAACGCGGCACGATATCTTGTTCAATAACGCGGTTCAGCTCTTCCTCGGAGTAGAGTGTTGATCGAACAGCGACCCGGATGATTTCTTCTGCTCGCTCGTCGGCCTTGAATACGGACAGTTGCTCCAGCGCATCAGGCAGGTCACGTTCGATGCGACTAATGGCTTCGCGCACGTCGCTCGCCGCCTGATCGGTCTCGATGTCGGAACGGAACTCGATCCATATACGAGTGTTGTTCTCCTCGCTCGACGAGTTGATATTGAGTACGCCCGAGACCCGGGCGGCGGCACCCTCGAGTAAGCGTGTGACCTCGGAGTCCATTGTTTCGGGTGACGCCCCTGGCAGGAAGGCATTCACCGAGACCACCGGGCGATCGACGTCGGGTAGTTCTCTGACTTCGATCGCCAGCAGTGCCGCAATACCGCTAATGGCAATCAGAAGATTCAGCACCAGCACAAGCCAAGGCCGCCGGACACCCAGCTCGGGTAATCCCTGCTTTGGTTTGCCGGTTGAGTCAGTCATGAGTCGGGGCGTCAAATTCATCGGCGTTGAGTTGCTTGAGCGCCACGCCAGCGCGGACCGACTGAACACCTTCAATCACCACGGCATCACCCTCGGTCAAGTCGCCTTCAATCAGGATTGCACCGGCCAGTCGCTTCACCAGGCGGACTTCGCGACGCGACGCTCGTCCTTCTTCCGCCACCCAAACATAGGCGCCGTCCGCTCCCCATTGCACCGCGACATCCGCCACCGACAAGAACACTCCGCGGGACGCGTTGAGACTGATTTCAAACGCCATGCCCGGCCGAAAGCGATCTGCCTCGTTATCAATCGCTGCGCGGGCGATAAACGCTCGGGAATTGATGTCGATACGTGAATCCAAGGCGACGATTTCGCCCGAGACGGGCTCATCGGCGGCGTCCCAAAGCCGCACGTTGACGGGCGTGCCGCGTTTGACGCGGTCGACATACACCTCGGGGACCGAGAAATTGATCAGCAGCACCTTACGATCATCGATGGTGGTTATCAGGGTGCTGTTATCGATGCGGTCACCCACATCGATCTCGGTAATGCCCACTCTGCCGGCAAAGGGCGCGGTGAGGCGGCGTCGGTCAAGGTTGACCCGGGCTTGCTCTAGCGCGATGCGGGCGCTGTCTACCGCTGCGCGGGCGTCGTCGAGCTGGCTCTCGGGAATATTGGCATCTCGAGCGTTCACCGTGGTGTAGCGCTTAACGAGACGCTCAGCATCGGCAAGTTTAACGCTCGCTAATTCTACGGCGAGGGTCTCGTCGCGGTCATCGAGTTGCAGCAGGACATCGCCAGCCAGCACAGTGCTGTCGGCATCAATGGCGACTGCGGTGACCCGACCCGAGGTCTCGGCATATACCGAGACACTTTTCATTGCCCGCGCGGTGCCGACGGAGGTTAGCGTCTCACTGAGATCCGTGAGCTGCGCCGGTTCGGTCATGACCGCAACCGCAGAGCCTTGCCCTCCGAACCTTGGAGATCCCTGATCCGCTGTGTCGCTGCAACCCAGTAAATTCAGCCCCAGCAGCAGAACTGCGAGGGG
>CALKEI010000212.1 GCA_938085095.1 uncultured Luminiphilus sp.
GCACAGATCGTCGCTCCTCCCTCGCAGCAAACCTCCCAGCCGGCGGGAGCGAGCGCCATCGACTCCAACCCGTGGTTCCATAAAATGTCGACACCCGGACAGGACTCAGCACACTGCAACAGCGCCCCGAGCGTCAGACGATTTTCGACGATATGTCCGAGATAAGGGGAATCTGCCTCCACCGAATCGAAAGCGATGCGCCCGCTACCCTGAGCATCCCACACTTGCATACCCGTGTAGGGGGCCGTGCGATCCCCCGGAATACCAGACCAGGCACCCAGGGTCTCCAGAAAGCGGACCGAAGCCGGTGTCAGCGCGCTGACCCGAAGGTCCCAGTCTCCAACCTCTCTTCCCTCTGGGGAGGGCGCGGGTCGTGACGCACCATCAATAACGGTGACACGCAAACCGCTGCGACCCAGTGCCGTCGCCAAGGACAAGCCGGCCACCCCCGCCCCGACAATGAGGACATCGAGGTCGGGTGTCGACTCGCTACCGCGCACCGCGGCGACCCGTGCCCATGCCCGCTACTCTGGCCCTTGCTGCGGGCAAAAGGTCTAGCATCGCCAGTGAGAGGTTTCTGGGGACATCCAGCGCCGGACCCCGTCGGTTAAACAGCGTGGCCAGTAAATCGGTGCTGCGCGTAATAAAATGCTGCTCCTCAGCCGCATGCTGGAGGTATGTCGTGAGACTGCGTTCATGTCCGATAGGTTGTCCGTTGCGCTGTGCAGTCACCACCTCCGGTGCAAGCAGCCCGGCTTCGCGCAACGAGAGGTTGAGGCCCTGCCCAGCAACCGGATGGAGGGTATGAGCGGCGTTGCCGACCAGTAGATAACCCGATCGGTATTGTTCGGATGCGGCGAGGCGCACCAGCGGCCACTGGCTGCGTTGGCCCACCGCCGTCACGCGACCGAGTCGCCAGCCAAAAGCATTCTGAAACGCTGCGATGAATGCGGTGTCATCTAACCCGCTGAGGACTGAAACCTGTTTATCCGGAACAGACCACACCACATTAAAACGTTGCTCCGAGCGACTAAGGGACCGCAGCGGAAGCACGGCTAGTGGTCCGTGTGGCGTGAAGCGTTCAAAAGCACAGCCCGCTTGCTGGCCAGGAAAAGTCGCATTGAAGACCAACGCGTGATTGTGGGTAGGGCGCTCCTCTACCCGAATACCCAGCCCGTGGAACCAATCCTTCGCCACACCTGCCGCCAGCAGTACAAGATCGGCGCTCAGCACCTCTCCCTCCTCGGTCTGCACACCGGGCCGGTCTCCGTCGGACTGCAGGGCGATACATCGAACCGGAGCACGAACCGTCACGCCCAGTTGCTCTGCTCGCTTGAGCAGTTCGCGCCCCAGCTCATGATTCTCGATCACATAACCCAAAGCAGGCACATCGAGATCTGCCGCCTTCATCAGCGCGCTGCCAAAGTGACCGCGATGGGAGACATGGATGTCGGCAATAGCGCCCGCGTGAGCGCCCAAGCTGGACCAGACCCCCCACTTTTCCAGCAGTGCAACGGAATGTAAGTTCAGTGCGGAACCTCGGGTATCCATTGGGTTGGCTGTCCCGGACTGAAAGGGGTGTGCTTCCAGAAGCGTGATATCGAGAGTCGGCTCCTCGATGGCCAACGCAATGGCAAACGAGAGCCCCGCCAGCCCACCGCCCAGAATCAGTACCTGTGAACCGTCGGTCATGAGGCCTCGGACATCAGCGCCTCAATGTCTTCCGCGCGCTTGGGGACGTCATCCGTCAGCACATCGCAGCCGTCCTCGGTGACCACCACGTCATCCTCAATGCGAATACCGATCCCTCGCCATCGTTTGGCTACACGGGTGTTATCCGTCGCGATGTAAATACCAGGCTCAATGGTCAGCACCATACCGGGCTCCAGTTGTCGCCAACGCCCCTCAATCCGGTAATCACCGACATCGTGCACATCTAGACCCAGCCAGTGCCCTGCACGATGCATATAAAAATCACGGTAGGCCTCGGACTTGATCAAATCGCGCTCCTTGCCCTTCAGCAAGCCCAGCTTGATCAGGCCCCGGGTGATGACACGCACAGTGGCATCGTGAGGCTGATTCCAGGTATTACCCGGCCGCACCTTGGCAATCGCCGCACGCTGGGCTTCAAGGACCAGATCGTAAATTGCCCGCTGCTCGGGAGAGAACTGCCCACTGACCGGGAAAGTGCGGGTGATATCGGCGGCGTACCCTTGATACTCGCAGCCTGCATCAATCAGCACCAAATCACCGTCGCGCATTCGCGCCGCGTTTTCGGTGTAGTGGAGCACGCAGGCGTTGGGCCCGGAGCCGACGATCGAGTTGTAAGCGGGGAAGCGTGCGCCATGCTCGGCAAACGTATGTTGAATGGAGGCTTCAAGGTGATACTCGTATCGTCCCGGCTGACATTCCTGCATCGCGCGGATATGAGCCGCGGCACTGATTTCCCCCGCTTTGCGCATAATACGGATCTCCGCGGCGGATTTGATGAGCCGCTGCTCATGCAGGAGAAAGGCCAAATCGGTGAAGTCGGCGGGTGGCGCTGCGCCCGTTCTCACCAAGCGACGAATTTGATTCACCCACCCCATTACGCGCTGATCAAACACATCATCATGGCCCATGGAGTAGTAGATCCGCTGCGTGCCTTCGATCAGTCCGGGCAAGATGTCATCAAGATCATCGATGGGAAAGGCATCATCTATGCCCAGATAAGCGACCGCGCCTTCCGGACCCAGTCGATAACCATTCCAGAGCTCCATTTCAGGGTCGCGCTCGCGGCAGAACAAAACGACCTGCCCCTGCCTCCGCCCTGGCACGAGCACCAGCACGGCATCTGGTTCTTCAAAGCCGGTGAGATAAAACAGATCACTGTCTTGGCGAAACGCATATTCCGTATCGCGACTGCGGGTAACCTCCCGGGCGCCTGGGATGATCGCGATACTGTGACGATCCATCATCCCCATCAGCTTTTTGCGTCGGCGGGTAAATTCAGCTTTGGAAATTTTCACTGCTTCCTTCCTGTAAAGATTGCGCCTCACTCACAATATTGATCGCGGCAAAGCGGATAAACTCGATAATGTCTTCCAATTGGCGCTCGGCTTCCTCGGAGTCTGTTTCTTCGGTGTCAACCTGCGCAATCGCTGCCATGTCCTTCAGCGCTTCCGCCGTCATACTAGGAACCGGCTCACCCGCCGCCTCCCTGAGGGTAATGCCCTGAGTAAATCCGGATAAAAACCCTCGACTCCATTCGGATATAGATAGCAGACGCTCCTCGAGCGGGCTGTCTTCCGCCGGCAACAGCGGCTGAAAAGTGTAATCGGCATCTTCAATGGCAGACAGCGTTGCGAGACTCAGTCGCGAGACGAAATCGACCAGATCTCCCGTCAGATCAATGGCAAGGGCTTTCTCCAGCGCCGCCACCGTCGCCGAGAAGTGCTGTTCTGTATGCGGGCTAAATCCCGCACCCAGCAGCCCCGCCATAGCGCCATGCAGCGCTGACGGATTCAGGGTCAGGCCGACGTTAAATAGGCCATCAGCCGCCTCGTCCCAGGAGGGCATGTCTTCAAATGCTCCGAGTGCGTCGAGTAACACTGTGAGGACTTCCTTAATTATGATGGGCGTGAGGTGACGGACCGCTGGACCACCCTACACTCAGGTTGCCATTGCATGACAAACGCAAACCAGTCAGCTCGGCCCGCTGCGCATTGACCCAATGAAACAACGGGCATTATAGTGCGGACTTGCTTCTAACACAGTGTACCCCCCGTGGCTGACAACCTCATCCAGGCGCTCGAAAAAAAAGTGAACGACCTTATTGAGCTGAGTCGCGAGCTCAATCGGGAGAACCGGGCACTGAAACTTCGGGCCGCGGAGTTGCAGCGGGAACGGAGAGAACTGCTGGAGCGACAAAGACAGGCCAGCGAGCATGTCGAAACTTCACTCGCGCGATTACGATCACTGGACGGCAGCGCATGAGCCGCTCCAATACCGTCAGCGTCGACATTCTGGAAAAGGAATATCAAGTCGCCTGCCCTCCGGATGAGGAGACGGCGCTGACTCAGGCTGCCCGCTACCTCGATCAGCACATGCGTGATATCCTCTCCACAGGCAAGGTCATGGGTCTGGAACGCGTTGCCATTATGGCTGCGCTCAACATCAGCCACGAACTGCTGGCACTGAAGAGCGGCGACAATCCCATCGAGACTAGCGAGGAGCAGGAGCGCCTCTCCTCGCTGAACAGTCAGCTCGACGAGGTCTTGTACCAGCTCCGGCAGCTTGAGATTAACTGAGCCCGTCAATCCGGTATACTGGGGCCGGCCTGAAGTATTCGCCAGACGATTTGTCCTCGAGCCGATAATGCAGTACCCGGAGATCACTTCCGTGGCTGTTGAGCAAGCCTGGCTTGCACCGGGAAGCCTGAAGCCGCGCGGTGGTCACCACCTTGAGCCGCAAGGGTTCAAGGGCCTATTCGTCAGCGGTACCGCGGGTCATTTTTTTCCGCTCACTTTTTTTCGCTGAGCACAGTGGGCCAATGCCTCCAATCGAGCGCGTCTTGGCCAGGACGTCCCTGTGAAACCCTCTACTGACGCTTTGCCTGATAAACGCGCCTTACGCCGGCAACTTCGGGCGGAGAGAGATTCGCTAAGCCCGGCGCTGAGACACGCGTACGTCCAGCAGGCCAATGTCCATCTCGCCCGCTGGGAGCGCTGGAGCGCAGTGAAGGTGATCGGGAGTTATCTGCCCCATGAATCGGAATTTGACCCCACTGCGTTGACGCGAAGTGCGCGCGAGCGCGGCACTCGAATCGCTTGCCCACGAGTCATCGATAAAGCACTGCATTTTCACGACTGGCAAGAGGGCGATGCGGTAGAGGTCACTATTGGCGGCGTTCTTCAACCCACCAACACCTCAGAGATCGTTCGCGCTGAAGACATTGATCTCTTCCTTACCCCACTTCTGGGGTGCGGCCAGGACGGCGCACGTCTAGGATATGGCGGTGGATTCTATGATCGCCTGTTTGCGGAAGTCACCGGGTTCAGGCTGGGCGTAGGGTTCGCATTGCAACGAGCGGCCGACTGGGAGACAGAGGCGCATGACCAACGACTCCACGGCTTCCTCAGCGAGGAAGGACTGACCCTATTCAGCTGATCGCGCGTCCTTCCTGAAGCGAGTGCTTTAGGAGTCGTCAGTGCGGCCTAAATATTCGCGATAGGCCGGATTGTGGGTCTCCTCCCAAAAACGGTACCCAAGTCGATCTAGCGCTTTCGTTAGGCCCGCCCGCTTTCCCTGAGGAACTTGCATCCCCACCAGAATACGCCCATAGGCGGCACCGTGGTTTCGGTAGTGGAAAAGCGAAATGCTGTACTCTTTGCCCAGCGTATTGAGAAATTGGAGCAGACTTCCCGGACGCTCCGGAAACTCTACCCGAAACACCATTTCGTCCTCGATATCAGAGGACAACCTGCCGCCCACCATATGACGCAGATGCAATTTGGCGGTTTCATTATCAGTCATATCCAGCACGCGGTAGCCCTGCTGACGCAGGCTGTGCTGCAACGCATCAACGCTTTCTCCGTCCGGCGTCACCGTTAAACCGACAAACACTCTTGCCTCGGCCGCGGACTCGTAGCGGTAATTAAACTCCGTAACGTTGCGCTTGCCGATCGCATTGCAGAAAGCGCGGAAGGCGCCTGGCTGCTCGGGAATTGTGACACTCAATATCGCCTCTCGACGCTCGCCAATTTCCGTCCGTTCCGAGATGTAGCGCAGTCGGTCAAAGTTAGTGTTGGCACCACTGACCGTGGCCGCCATGCTGCACCCTTTTACACCATGCAGAGCGGCAAACTTTTTCATGCCGGCGACCGCCAGCGCGCCGGCGGGCTCGGCTATAGCACGGGTATCGTCAAAAATGTCTTTCACCGCCGCACAGATTTCGTCCGTGGTCACAGTCATGACCTCGTCGACACACTCCCTGATTAAGCGGAACGTCTCTTTGCCCACCTGCGCCACCGCGCAGCCATCGGCAAATAACCCCACTTCGCGTAACGTGACACGTCGACCCTGTGCGAGGGCCGCTTGAACGCACGCAGCATCCTCTGGTTCAACACCGATGATGCGAGTCTGTGGCCAGACGTAACGCAGATAAGCCGCCATCCCGGCAAGCAGGCCGCCGCCACCGCAGCAAATGAAAACGTAATCCAGCGGTTGGGATGCTTGCCGCACCAACTCCACCGCTACCGTACCCTGCCCTGCAATCACGTCGGGATCATCGAACGGGTGAATGAAAGTGAGCCCTTCCTGCTCGACCAAAGCTTGCGCACGAATGGCCGCTTCATCGAAGGAGTCACCGTGGAGTAATACCTTGGCGCCCAGCGCGCGCACCGCATCGACCTTGATCACAGGGGTTGTGACAGGCATCACGATTTTGGCTTTGATACCGAGCTTTGTTGCCGCCAGCGCCACACCCTGGGCATGATTGCCGGCTGAGGCAGCCACGACCCCCGCTTCACGGGTGGCCGCATCGAGGTGGGTCATCTTGTTATAGGCGCCGCGGCATTTGAACGAAAACACCGGCTGGAGGTCTTCACGTTTCAGAAAAGCTTGGTTGCCTATTCGCCCCGACAGAAGCGGTGCGGCATCCAAAGGCGTCTCGCGTGCGACGTCATAGACCCGCGCGTTAAGGATGCGTTTGATATAAGACTGCGCCATGAGCTCAGTGTGCCGCCGAAAAATGAGTGATCATACGGCCTTGTGATCAGCAAGACACTGTCGGTACTTGGCAAAATGCCCGCTTGGTGAGCAGGCCTGAAAGCGGCTATGCGGCGTAGCGTGCTTGCATATCGGCCAATGACAGCGGTTGAATTTTCGACGCATTGCCCGCGGTGCCGAAAGCTTCGTAGCGATCGATGCAGATCGATTTCATCGCATCTAAGCTGGCCGCAAAATACTTGCGGGGATCAAACTCCGCAGGGTGCTCTGCCAGAAAACGCCGAATAGACCCGGTTGAAGCGAGGCGAAGATCGGTGTCGATGTTGACCTTGCGAACCCCGTGTTTGATGCCCTCAACGACCTGCTCAACCGGCACACCATAAGTTTCCGGTATCTCGCCGCCAAATTCGTTAATCACCGCCAGCCAATCTTGGGGTACCGCCGAAGAGCCGTGCATGACGAGATGCGTGTTGGGAATGCGGCTGTGGATCGCCTTGATCTGATCCATAGCTAAAATGTCACCGGTCGGGGGACGCGTGAACTTGTAAGCTCCGTGGCTGGTGCCACAGGCAATCGCGAGCGCATCGACTCCGGTATCGGTGACAAATTGGGCTGCCTCCTCGGGATCCGTGAGCAGTTGGTCGTGGCTCAACTTACCGGCAGCACCGATCCCATCCTCCTCTCCCGCCTCGCCTGTTTCCAGTGACCCGAGACAGCCCAGCTCACCTTCAACTGAAACGCCGCACGCATGCGCCATATCGACTACTTGCCGAGTGACACTTGCATTGTAGTCGTAATCCATGGGCGTCTTGCCGTCGTCGCCCAAGGACCCGTCCATCATGACTGAGCTGAAGCCCAGCTGGATTGAGCGCTGGCAAACCGCTGGTGAGGTGCCGTGATCCTGATGAACAACCACTGGAACGTGCGGGAACTCTGTCATCGCCGCCTCCATCAGCGCACGAAGAAATGGGGCACCTGCATATTTTCGAGCGCCCGCGCTCGCCTGCATAATGACGGGCGAGTCGGTTTGATCAGCCGCCTCCATAATGGCCCGGGTCTGCTCAAGGTTGTTCACATTAAACGCCGGCACGCCATAACTGTGCTCGGCAGCGTGGTCCAGTAGTTGCCTCAAGCTAATCAGTGCCATCTTTCAACTCCTTTATGGTTGTTCATCACATCATTCATTTTTAGCACGCATTTTCAATGCGGCGACCGCAGGTAGCATCTTGCCTTCGACATATTCCAGAAAGGCACCGCCTCCGGTGGAGATATACGACACATCATCGGCCACACCAAACTGGTCGATAGCCGCCAGGGTGTCGCCACCGCCGGCTAATGAGTAACCCTCACTATCCGCAATCGCCTCGGCCAACACGCGCGTGCCGCCTGAAAACGCCTCCTGTTCAAAAACGCCGAGCGGGCCGTTCCACAAAATGGTCGCTGCATTCTTTATGCGTTTTGCTATCGCCGCAGCCGTCTCCGGGCCTACATCCAGAATCATGTCGTCGTCTGCTACATCAGCGGCCAGTTTCACCACAGCCCGATGAGTCTCCTCAATACTCGGCGCTACCACGACATCAACAGGCAATGGGATGTTCACGCGGTCCATCAGCGCCCGCGCGGTCTCAACAAGATCCCATTCACATAGAGACCTGCCCACGGAGTACCCGGCAGCCGCAAGAAACGTATTCGCGATACCGCCGCCCACCACAAGACTGTCGCAACGCTGGGACAGTTTTTCCAGGACCGTCAATTTAGTGGACACCTTGGAGCCGCCTACGACCGCCAACATTGGCTGACTGGCCTCGGTCAGTGCCCGCTCCAACGCCGTCAATTCGGCTTGCAGCAGGGGTCCGGCGCAGGCTACCGGCGCCTGCAGCGCCACGCCGTGCGTCGAAGCCTGTGCACGATGTGCCGTACCGAAGGCGTCCATCACAAACACGTCGCAAAGCGCCGCATAATCAGCCGCCAACGCTGCATCGTCAGCAGACTCCCCAAGGTTAAACCGAACATTTTCGAGCAATACGACATCGCCGGGAAGCGGTGCGACGTGGCGCCATTCCGTCGCGAGCAGCACATCTCGATCGAGCAACTCGGCCAGGCGCGCAGCGATCGGCCTCAAAGACGCAGCGTCACTCCGTTCCCCCTCAACCGGGCGACCAAGGTGCGACATCACAATCACCGCGGCACCCTGACCGAGCGCGGCCAGTATCGACGGCGCGGCCGCGCGCAAGCGCGCGTCATTGGTAATCACGCCATCACGCAGAGGTACGTTCAGGTCCTCACGAATCAGTACCCGCAGCCCCCTCAGATCAAGATCACTCATCCGCTTCATTGGGCACCTTTCATCGCCGTGTTATCCGACTCGGTAATGCACTGGTCCCACGCCAGTGCCACATCAATCATGCGGCTGGCGTAAGCCCACTCGTTATCGAACCAAATCAGGATCTTGGCAAGACGCCCGGCAGCAACTTGTGTCTGCTTGGCGTCAACAATGGCCGAGGCAGCCTCCCCAGCAAAGTCGCAGGAGGCGAGTGGCTCCAGCGAGTAATCCAACACGCCCGCCAGTTCACCCTCGGCGGCGGCTCGCAACGCGGCATTAATTTGCGCGCTGTCACAGGACCGGGTTGTCGCAACGGTCAATTCGATCGCCGACACCTTCGTCGTGGGAACCCGGAGCGCGTGCGCCGAGAGCTTACCGGCCAATTCGGGCAGTATCCGTTCAATACCGACTGCGAGCCCGGTATCCACCGGGATAATGGACTGTGACGCGGCGCGGGTCTTGCGCAGGTCAGTGTGGTGGTAGGCGTCCAACACCGGCTGGTCATTCATCAGGGAATGAATAGTCGTAATGCTGGCGGCCTCTACGCCAAAAGCCCGTAACAAGGTGGACAGCACCGGCACCACCGCATTGGTCGTGCACGAGGCCGCCGATACCACATTCATATCACTTGTGAGCACGTCGTTATTGACGCCGAAAACCAGAGTGGCATCGACATCGGACTCGGCGGGATGCGAGAACAACACGCGCCCCGCACCCGCCGAGAGGTGTTGCTCTGCGGTAGCGCGATCCGTAAAAGCGCCAGTGCACTCAAAAACCAGGTCAATATCGAGCGCTTTCCAAGGCAGTGCCGGCACATCGGCAACGTGGCTGAGTGGCACCAGTGATTGATCAATCGCCAACAACGCCCCTGAGCGCGCAATGCGGCCGGGATAGCGTCCATAGTTAGAATCGTAACGAGCGAGATGCACGACCGTATCGGCGTCGGCAATCTCATTAATAGCCGCAAGCTCCAGACGCGCACGCGCATCTTCTCGCGCGTGATAGACCCGCAACAGGGTCCGACCAACCCGTCCAAAGCCATTGATCGCAAACCGCATGGTCAATCGAGCATCACATCCTCGACCGCGGCAACCACGTTATCTGCCGTCAAACCGAAGTGCTCGAAAAGGGCGGGTGCCGGGGCGGACTCGCCAAAAGAAGACATGCCGACTACGCGGCCATCAAGCCCGACATATTTGTACCAAAAATCGGTATGGCCCGCCTCGACCGCCACGCGGGCCAAAATATCACTGGGGAGCACAGCTTCCCGGTAGCCCGCTTCCTGCGCGTCAAATAACTCAGTACAGGGCATGGACACGACCCGCACTCCCCGGCCTTTGGCACTCAGGTGCTGAGCTGCCGCGACCGCGAGTGCCACTTCGGAGCCCGTTGCAATGATGATGGCATCAAGCTCCCCTTGTTCGCGCACCAATACGTAGCCGCCGCGATGCACCCCAGCTAGCTGCTCTGCGTCGTCGACCTGAGCGGGCAACGTTTGTCGCGAGAAAATCATGGCGGCGGGGCCCGACTCGCGCAGCAATGCCTGCTTCCAAGCAACCGCCGACTCCACCGCGTCACAGGGTCGCCAGGTGTGCAGGTTGGGCGTTGCACGCAAGGCCGTTAATTGTTCTACCGGCTGGTGGGTGGGCCCGTCTTCTCCCAAGCCGATCGAGTCATGGGTGAAAACGTACAGCACTCTCTGCCCCATCAGGGCAGACATCCGCACGGCATTGCGCGCGTACTCCATAAAAATAAGGAACGTGGCGCCGTATGGGATAAAACCACCATGCAGCGCGACACCGTTCATAATTGCCGCCATGGCAAACTCGCGGACGCCATAGTAGACATAGTTACCAGCAGGCGCTCCGGCTGAAATGCCCTTCGCACCCGACCATAGCGTCAGGTTAGACCCCGCCAAATCGGCTGACCCGCCCAGCAGCTCCGGTAAGAGTGGCCCGAAAGCATTCAAGGTTTGCTGCGAGGCTTTGCGAGATGCCACATCCGCGCTCTCTGACCGGCACTCGGCAATAAAAGCGTCTGCCTGTTCCATGAAATCAGCAGGCAAGTCTCCGCGTAATCGCCTCAGAAACTCGTCGGCCAAGTCAGGAAAATCCGCCCTGTACGCGTCAAAGCCGGCCTGCCACTGCGCCTCCATCTCAGCGCCACTCGGACGACAGTCCCATGCCTTACGGACGTCATCCGGTATGTCGAAAGGTGCGCATGACCAGCCCAGCGCCTCCCGGGTAAGGGCAATTTCTTCCTCGCCCAGGGGCGCGCCGTGGCAACTCTCGGTTCCCTGCTTGTTGGGGCTTCCCTTGCCGATGACGGTTTTGCAACAGACCAATGTCGGTCGATTGGCATCCGCTTTCGCCGCGACAAGCGCTGCCTCAACCGCCGCTGCGTCATGACCATCGACCCCGGGTATCACTTGCCACCCATACGCTTCAAAACGCTGCGGCGTGTCATCCGTGAACCACCCTTCAACCTCGCCATCGATGGAAATGCCATTGTCATCATAGACGGCAATCAATTTACCCAAGCCCAGCGTGCCAGCCAGCGAGCAGGCCTCGTGGGACACTCCTTCCATCAGGCAGCCGTCTCCAAGAAAGACCCAGGTGTGGTGGTCAACGATGGTGTGATCTTCGCGGTTAAATTGTGCCGCCAACGTCTTCTCAGCGATGGCCATGCCCACGGCATTGGCGAGACCCTGACCCAGAGGGCCCGTCGTGGTCTCCACACCGGGTGTGTAACCGTATTCGGGATGTCCAGGTGTCTTGCTGTGAAGCTGACGGAACTGCTTGAGATCCTCGATCGACAGCTCATACCCCGTCAAATGCAGGAGCGCATAAATCAACATAGAGCCGTGACCATTCGAGAGCACAAAGCGATCGCGATTAGGCCAGTCAGGGTTGGCGGGGTTGTGGCGCATCAGCCGATTCCAGAGCACCTCCGCGATATCGGCCATGCCCATAGGCGCACCGGGGTGGCCACTCTTGGCGGCTTGAACGGCGTCCATGGCGAGGACACGAATGGAATTGGCCAGTTCAGTTTGAGCGGGCATGAGATCTCCGGGATCGCTAAGCGAGCCGTATTGTCTGCGAAGCAGGGCCTATGGGCAAACTTATGTCGTATGACAAGCCGCGCTCGACGTTGCTGCTCATCATCAGAACATCGAAAGACAATTTAGCAAGCACCTAACCTGGCGCTGTTCGGGTTATCCGGCGCTTATTCCCAGATCGAAGTTTGCTCGGCCAGCTCGTACAACGACTCAGCGCAACGGACAAGGTGCGCCACCTTTTTAAACAAATCATCGGCAGCGAGATTTGATGGCGTTGACACCTCGCCGGCCTTCAGTTTTTCTGCCGCTAGCTGCCATTTGAGCGCGAAATGTCGCGCCGCCTCTCTGGCCGATGCCGCGGTCTCGCCTGCGATCAAATCTGTTGGGCTATCGTTTCCTGCAATTAACCAGTACCGATCCTCTCTCGCCCGACACTCCGCAATCAAAAGCGACCCGGCAATTTGCCACACCGGACGGGCTTGCAAAAACGGATCATCGAATAAGCCCCCACTTATGATCTCATTAACAGCTGATTCCAGTGTTTTCTTAGCCCAATCTGCGTCTGCAGTCATGAAGTAAACCAACCCGTCAAAGAGTAGCGTCCGCGAGGCGCACAGGGGGCTACTGCAGACACTCCGTGAATATGGCTAATATCGAACAGCTGAAGAGAGTTAAATCTTGGTATCCAGACTTCCGTCACGTCCCCGGTCTCCTCGTAAAAATGCAGCAGCCCGCCCCAATCCGGATGCCACCCTTGACTCAAACTCAGAACAAAAGCGAGCCTGCGCCGGTTTCCTTCCAGAGTATCGCGATGACGGGTCAGGTATTGACCATTGGTAAAGCGCGTGAACTGACATTCCGCCCCCTGAACCGCGACGCCCGCGATATCTGATACCGCACGACACATTCTCTCACTGCTCCACAAGGAAAAAATCTCATCTAGAAACTCCGGACTCCCGGTAGTGGCGCCTATCCTGCTTCGCTGCATATAAGTGCAATATAGAAAGCCGCGTCCCTCTGCGGCTTCTCCCATCAGCTGATTCTGGAGTGATCTGCGGCCGCGACTATCCATCTGCCTCCATGACTCAGCTGACACCAGTTGCGGACTGGGGCTGCAGGCATAGGCAACATCGAACTCGGTCTCACTGGAGAGCGTTGCGTAGAGCCGCTCTGCAACCTCGGGCGCAAGAAAAGTATCTACCCTGCACCGACCATCCCGGGCAAAGGCCAATTGAGCGGCGCGCAAATCAATCTCAGGAGAAATCATATCGCCCCCTCCCGCTGCTGGCCGACTACGTAAAATGCGAGCTCAGGTGCATT
>CALKEI010000213.1 GCA_938085095.1 uncultured Luminiphilus sp.
CTGTCGATGATGGAAAAGCCTGATATTGACCATATCGAAGGGCTGTCTCCCGCGATTTCTATTGAGCAAAAATCCACCTCTCATAATCCGCGCTCTACGGTGGGCACGATCACTGAAATCTATGATTACCTGCGCCTGCTATTTGCCCGGGTAGGCGATCCGCGGTGCCCAACGCACGGCGTCACACTGAAAGCCCAAACCGTGACCCAGATGGTTGACGCCGTCATGACCTTGCCTGAAGGCAGCAAGCTGATGCTACTGGCACCGGTAGTCCGAGACCGCAAGGGCGAGCATCTGCATGTGTTCGAGCAGATGCGCGCCGCGGGCTTCATTCGCGTGCGGGTCGATGGCATCGTAGTGGATCTCGACGACGTACCGCCGCTGGACAAAAAGCGTAAGCACCGCATTGATGTGGTGGTAGATCGCTTCAAGGTGCGTGAAGACCTCAAGCTGCGTCTTGCCGAATCCTTTGAAACTGCCCTGGAACTCACAGAAGGCGTGGCAGCGATCGCACCCATGGAGGGCGATGGCCCCGAAACATTGTTCTCGGCGCGCTACGCCTGTCCGAGCTGCGGCCATTCCATCGACGAATTGGAGCCGCGACTGTTCTCGTTCAACAATCCAGCGGGGGCCTGCAGCGGCTGCGATGGCCTGGGTGTGACGCAATTTTTTGATGAAAGTCGGGTGGTACTCCACCCCGAGGCCAGCCTCGCCGAGGGGGCGATTCGAGGCTGGGACCGGCGCAACGTTTACTACTTTCACCTGCTGCGCTCGCTGTCGAAACATTACGACTTCGATATGGAAAAACCTTTTGAAAAGCTCTCGCAAAAACATCGCGACATTATTCTCTACGGCAGTGACGGTGAAGAAATTGAATTCTCGTATGTCAATGACCGCGGCACGGTGTTCAAACGCAGACATGTTTTTGAGGGGGTCATTCCCAATATGGACCGCCGCTATCGTGAAACCGAATCGTCATCGGTGCGCGACGAGCTGGCCAAATATGTCTCGACTGCCGCCTGCAAGGCCTGCCATGGCACCCGACTCTGCGAAGACGCACGCAGTGTTTATGTTGACGGCCGCACATTGCCGAGCATTACCTCGCTGCCCGTCGGCGATGCGCAAGCCTATTTTGATGCGCTTGATCTCACCGGTCGGCAGGGAGAAATTGCTGACAAAATTCTCAAAGAACTTCGCGCGCGGTATCGCTTTCTAGTCGATGTCGGCCTTAATTATCTGAGCCTGGACCGCAGCGCCGAGACGCTGTCGGGCGGCGAGGCCCAGCGCATACGCTTGGCCAGCCAGATCGGAGCGGGGCTGGTCGGTGTCATGTATATCCTTGACGAGCCGTCAATCGGCCTTCATCAACGGGATAACGAGCGCCTGCTCAAGACGCTGATTCACCTACGTGACCTCGGCAATACCGTACTGGTAGTGGAGCATGACGAAGACGCAATCCGTAACGCGGACCACATCATCGATATCGGCCCCGGTGCCGGTGTGCACGGCGGAAAGGTCGTCGCATCCGGCGCGCTAGAGGATGTTATCGAGAATCCAGAGTCGCTCACGGGTGCTTATCTCTCGGGCAAACGATCCATCGCTGTACCCAGTGCGCGCCAGCCAAACGACCCCAAGCGACACGTCACAATCAGTGGAGCGAGTGGCAACAACCTTCAAAATGTTGAACTGACGCTACCTCTGGGACTGCTGACCTGTGTGACGGGCGTATCGGGCTCAGGCAAGTCGACCCTGATCAACGGCACGCTTTACCCACTTGCAGCAACCGCGCTGAACGGCGCCACCACCCTTAAGCCTGCCGCTCACGACAGCATTAAGGGGCTTGAGCAGCTTGATAAATGTATCGATATTGACCAAAGCCCGATTGGTAGGACACCCCGCTCTAACCCCGCAACCTACACCGGAATCTTTACCCCTATTCGAGAATTGTTTGCGGGCACTCAAGAAGCGCGGTCACGGGGTTACAAGCCCGGTCGCTTCAGCTTTAACGTGCGTGGCGGCCGGTGTGAGGCTTGCCAAGGCGATGGAGTGACCAAGGTAGAGATGCACTTTTTGCCCGATATTTATGTGCCATGTGATGTGTGCAAGGGCAAGCGTTACAACCGGGAGACTTTGGAGATCAAGTTCAAAGACCTGAACATTTCAGAGGTGCTGAATTTGACCGTTGAGGATGCCCTCGGGTTTTTTGAGGCGGTGCCGGCGATTCACCGCAAATTACAAACGCTAATGGACGTGGGGCTCTCTTATATTCGACTGGGTCAAGCCGCGACCACGCTCTCCGGCGGCGAAGCGCAGCGCGTCAAGCTATCGCGCGAACTTTCCAAGCGCGATACCGGCAGCACACTCTATATTCTCGACGAACCCACCACGGGCCTGCACTTTGAAGATATTCGCCAATTGCTGGAGGTCCTTCATCGCCTGCGGGATGGCGGCAACACGGTGGTGATCATCGAGCACAATCTCGATGTGATCAAAACCGCCGACTGGGTGATTGATTTGGGACCAGAGGGTGGTTCAGGCGGCGGCCAGATCATCGCAACCGGCACCCCCGAGGACGTCGCATCCGAAAAGGCCTCTCACACGGGTCGCTTTCTAGCTGACCTTCTCAAGATCAAGCGCAACAGAACATCCTCCAAGGACCGCTCCAAGGCCGCGTGAAGGGCACTGGAGCACCGAACGTTTGCTGCCCAAGAGGCCACTGACAGCCATTGGCTGCGATATGGCGGGTGGTCTCAGTCCGAGTCCTCAGGCCCCGAAAAACTGTCTGCTACCCTGAACTGCCTCAGACGCTATTCTTCAGGCACAAAAAAACCCCCGGCGCCTAGGCTACGGGGGTTTTTATGATGGGAGCAGTCAGTCTTCGCCAGACTCCTCAACCACCTCCTCTGCCTCAACTTCAGGCTGCGGGCGATCCACTAGCTCGACAAACGCCATTGGGGCTTTGTCACCCGTGCGGTAGCCACACTTTAGAATACGAATATACCCGCCCGGACGCTCCTGATAACGGGGCCCCAGCTCTTCAAACAGCTTACCGACCGTTGCTTTCGACCGGGTGCGGTCAAAGGCCAAACGTCGATTAGCAACGCTGTCGCTCTTGGCCAGTGTGATCAAGGGCTCTGCATAACTGCGGAGTTCCTTTGCCTTGGGCAGGGTCGTCTTAATTAGCTCATGCTCAACCAGTGACACAGTCATGTTACGGAACATGGCTTTCCTGTGTGAGCTATTGCGATTCAGTTGTCGTCCGCTATGGCGATGACGCATGACTCTTTTCCTTACAAATCATGCCCGGTAATAGCCCGGGCGTTTTCTATTGTCAGACGCTTAACAGGCGTTCGTCGTTTTTCAGGCTGGCGGGTGGCCAGGCTTCAAGACGCATACCCAGTGAAAGACCCCGTGAAGCCAATACGTCCTTGATTTCGGTCAAGGATTTCTTGCCCAGGTTTGGCGTCTTAAGCAGCTCTACCTCGGTGCGTTGAACGAGGTCGCCGATGTAATAAATGTTCTCCGCCTTCAAGCAGTTTGCGGATCTGACAGTCAGTTCCAGATCGTCTACCGGTCGCAACAGGATAGGATCTACCTCTTCTGCTGCCTCTGTGGCGGCGGCCTGCGCCTCGCCCTCGAGATCCACAAACACCGCCAACTGCTGCTGAAGAATCGTTGCGGCCCGACGAATCGCTTCCTCCGGATCCAGCGTGCCGTTGGTTTCGAGATCAATGATCAACTTATCGAGGTCAGTACGCTGCTCAACCCGCGCCGAGTCCACAACATAGCTCACGCGACGAATAGGTGAGAATGAGGCATCCAGCGGCAACCGGCCAATCGAGCGCGTTTCTTCCTCGGGGTTCTCCCGCGCATCAGCAGGAGAATAACCGCGGCCACGCTGCACCAGCAGTCGAATCGACAGCTGGGTTTTATCAGTCACCTCACAGATAACGTGATCAGGATTCGAAATCTCGACGTCGTGATCCACCTGAATGTCGGCCGCCGTGACGGTACAAGGCCCTTGTGCAGACAACGTCAACTGCGCGGAATCTTTGCCAGACAGAGATAGCGCGACACCCTTGAGATTGAGCAGGATTTCAATCACGTCTTCCTGAACGCCTTCAATGGCCGAGTACTCATGTTCGACACCGTCGATTTCGACCTCGGTGATGGCACAACCGGGCATGGAAGACAGCAGGATGCGACGCAGAGCATTGCCCAGCGTATGACCAAAGCCTCGCTCAAGTGGCTCGAGCGTTACCGTGGCACGGGTGGTAGAAGCCTCATCAACTTTGATGACGCGGGGTGTCAAAAACTCAGTGACCGAACTTTGCATAGAGCACCTTCGATTGAATTAGGGATTGTGTAATCAGAATGAATTCGAAGCGCTTTACTTCGAATACAGTTCCACAATCAAGTTTTCATTAATTTCGCCGGGTAGATCCTGTCGCTCAGGACGAGACTTGAAGGTCCCTTCCAGCTTATCGACATCGACCTCTACCCAAATGGGTTCCCCACGCTGTTCCGCGATTGCCAAGGCAGACTGCACACGCAGTTGCTTTTTAGCCTTTTCGCGCACCGAAACCACGTCGCCAGGCTGCACCTGATATGACGAAATGTTCACGACCTGACCGTTCACCAAAATCGCTTTATGCGAGACCAACTGCCGCGCCTCGGATCGGGTTGAGCCAAAGCCCATGCGGTACACCACATTATCGAGACGGCTTTCCAGCAGTTGCAGCAGGTTCTCACCCGTCGCACCTTTAAGCCGCGCCGCTTCTTTATAATAATTACGGAACTGCTTTTCCAAGACCCCGTAAATGCGGCGCACCTTTTGCTTCTCGCGAAGCTGAACGCCGTAATCAGACAGCCGTCCGCGACGGGCGCCGTGCTGCCCGGGAGCTGTTTCAGATTTGCACTTTTTATCAAATGCAGCCACACCACTCTTGAGCTGCAGATCCGTGCCCTCCCGGCGGGAGAGCTTGCACTTCGGTCCAATGTATCGAGCCATTTGCTAAGTCCTCTCTGACGCGCGTTACACGCGACGCTTCTTGGGTGGGCGACAACCGTTATGTGGAATCGGCGTCACATCAGTAATATTCGTAATCTTGTAACCGCAGCTGTTCAGCGCACGCACTGCAGACTCCCGACCGGGTCCAGGACCTTTGACTTGTACGTCAAGGTTTCGGAGGCCATATTCCTTCGCCGATTCACCCGCGCGCTCTGCCGCGACCTGCGCGGCAAATGGGGTCGACTTGCGCGAACCCCGGAAGCCTGAGCCTCCAGCGGTTGCCCAACTCAGAGTATTACCCTGACGATCAGTAATCGTGATGATGGTATTGTTGAACGACGCATGGATATGCGCCACACCATCCACTACCTGCTTGGTGATCTTGCGTTTCGTTGTTTTGGCGCTTTTTGCCATTTTCTACTCTCTTCAATATCGACGCTACAAAAAGTGATGTAGCTCCACCAAAGTTGCCGCCCGCACCATGCGAGCGACGGCCTTTTTTACCTACGAATGGGCTTACGGGGCCCCTTCCTTGTCCGTGCGTTGGTCTTGGTACGCTGACCACGAAGTGGCAGACCCCTCCGGTGACGAAGACCTCGATTACAGCCGAGATCCATCAGACGCTTGATGTTCATCGACACCTCACGACGAAGGTCGCCCTCGACATTCATTTCAGACACCAGCGAACGCAACTGATCCAGCTCACCCTCTGACAGCTCACCAATTTTGGTGCTCTCGGGGATATTGCTTACCTCACATAATTGCTTGGCCTTGGTTCTACCAATGCCAAATATGTGGGTCAGCGACACCACTGCGTGCTTGTGATCTGGGATGTTGACTCCGGCGATACGCGCCATCTTTTATCTCCACACCTGTTGATTGGCACACCCACGGGCACACCCTACCGGCACACCACAAAAAAGGGCGCGCATGTTAATGATTTCAGCGCAAAGCTTCAAGATCAGCCCTGCCGCTGCTTGTGGCGGGGATCCGAAGAACAAATCACCCTGACCACACCGTTACGACGCACCACTTTACAGTTGCGGCACATCTTCTTGACCGAAGCTCGCACTTTCATCAGAAACTCCTGATTCCTATCTCACCCGACCCGCGGGGCTAAGGCTCCCGAGGTTGGCTTTCTTCATCACACCTTCATACTGATGCGACATCAGATGGCTTTGTACCTGAGCCATGAAATCCATCACTACCACCACCACAATCAGCATGGAGGTTCCGCCCAAGTAAAAAGGTACGTTAAACATCACCACCAAAAACTGGGGCAACAGGCAGACCAGCGCAATATAGGCTGACCCAAATACCGTCAGTCGTGTCAGCACGCCGTCGATATAGTTCGCCGTTTGCTGCCCAGGTCGGATACCCGGTACGAATGCGCCCGAGCGCTTCAGATTGTCAGCCACTTCCTGCGGGTTGAACATCAACGCCGTATAGAAGAAACAGAAGAACACAATGAAGCCCGTGAACAACAAAATATTAAGTGGCTGCCCGGGACCAATTGCTACCGCAAGATCCTGCAGCCAGTCCGAGCTGTCACCACTACCCACCCACTGCGCCACCGACGCGGGAAAGAGCAAAATCGAACTGGCAAAAATCGCCGGGATGACACCGGCCATATTGACCTTAAGTGGCAGGTGAGAGGCCTGTGCCTGCATCATGCGGCGGCCCTGCTGCCGCTTGGCATAATTCACCGTAATCCGGCGCTGACCACGCTCGATAAAGACCACGAGATAAATCACAACCGCCGCCAGCACCAAGATGCCCAGCAAGATCAGGATACTGATTTCGCCCTGACGAGCTTGCTCAAGAGACTGACCAATGGCGGCAGGCAGACCGGCGACAATACCGGCAAAAATCAGCAGCGAGATGCCGTTACCTACACCGCGCTCGGTAATTTGCTCCCCCAACCACATCATAAATACAGCGCCCGTCACCAACGAGGCGACCGCTGTGACGTAAAAACTCAGCCCCGTTGCGTAAGTCAGGCCTTGATTGGCAAGGCCCACCGTCATACCGGAACCCTGAACCAGCGCCAGCACTACCGTCAGGTAGCGGGTCCACTGCGAAATCTTGCGTCGACCTGCCTCACCTTCTTTCTTCAGCTGTTCCAGCTGGGGTGTGACCGCGGTCATTAACTGCATAATGATGGACGCGGAGATGTAGGGCAGGATGCCCAGCGCCAAAATACTCATCCGCTCGAGCGCGCCGCCAGAAAACACGTTAGCCAGCCCCAGAATCGTGCCCTGGTTCTGGTCAAAAAGGGCTGCCAGCTGCTCGGGGTCAATACCGGGTACAGGAATGTGCGTGCCAATACGATAGATCAACAGCGCAATCAGCACGAAACGCAGGCGAGCAAATAACTCTCCCGTGCCGGCTGAATTCATGTTGGGCATCCCGTTAGCCATGGATTACGCCTCGACACTCCCGCCAGCGGCTTCAATGGCGGCTTTTGCACCCTTGGTGACCGTTACGCCCCGTACCTTGACCGCACGGGTAAGTTCGCCGGACAAAAAGACGCGCACGCGCTTGACGTCTTCTTTGATTAAATCCGCCGCCTTTAACGAGTCCAGGTCGACTACCTCACCCTCGACACCGTTAAGCTCGTGCAGACGCACTTCCGCAGTGGTGCGACCAATACGAGAGGTAAAACCATACTTGGGGAGGCGCTTCTGAAGTGGCATCTGTCCACCCTCGAAACCCGCCTTAACCGTACCGCCTGATCGGGCCTTCAAACCCTTGTGACCGCGGCCCGCCGTTTTACCCACGCCGGAGCCAATGCCGCGACCCACGCGCTTGGCGTCGCGCTTGGAACCGGGAGCCGGCTTTAAACTGTTTAAACGCATTTCGTCAGACATTGCTCTCGCCCTCGACGCGCACTAGGTAATGCACCTTGTTAATCATGCCGCGCACAGACGGGGTATCTTCTACCTCGACGGTGTGGCCAATTCGTCGCAGGCCCAGGCCAGCCACGCAGGCCTGATGCTTCTTCAGGCGGCCATGAATGCTGCGAACTTGTGTCACTTTGATCATCGTTTTACTCATCACTCTTTCCTCACTGCTCAGCTGAGGATCTCTTCCACGCTCAGTCCACGACGTGTTGCCACGTCTTCAGGTGAGACCATATCTCTCAAACCTTTGAACGTAGCGCGAACCACATTCACGGGGTTAGTTGAGCCGTAGCACTTAGCCAATACGTTGTGGACACCGGCCAATTCAAGAACTGAGCGCATCGCGCCGCCTGCAATCACGCCTGTACCTTCTGAAGCCGGCTGCATGTAGACCTTCGAGGCGCCATGAGCAGCCTTGATAGGGTATTGCAACGTGCCGTTGACCAGCTGCACCTGCACCATATTGCGCCGCGCCGCTTCCATTGCCTTTTGGATCGCAACGGGCACCTCACGCGCCTTACCTCGACCATAGCCCACGCGACCTTTGCCATCGCCGACAACGGTCAGCGCCGTAAAGCTCATGATGCGGCCACCTTTTACTGTCTTAGCCACGCGGTTGACCTGCACCAACTTCTCCTGAAGATCGCCTTCAGTCCGCTGGTCACCCTGCTGCTTCTTATCTCTCATCGCCATACTTAAAACTCCAGCCCGCCTTCACGCGCAGCGTCTGCGAGTGCTTTCACTCGTCCGTGATATCGAAATCCTGAGCGATCAAACGCTACCGAGGTCACGCCGGCCGCCTTAGCGCGCTCTGCCACCAGCTTGCCCACCGCCGCCGCAGCGGCAACATTGCCCGTGGCACTGGCACGCAGATCTTTGTCCAGCGTAGACGCCTGAGCGAGCACCGCTTTGTTATCGCCAGAGATAACTTGAGCATAGATGTGCCGAGGTGTCCGGTGCACGGATAGCCGCACTGCAGCGGCAGTTCGCATCTGAACTCGTGACTTTTTGGCTCGGCGCAATCGCGCCTGTGTCTTGGTATTCATTGCCGTATCCGATTACTTTTTCTTGGCTTCTTTGCGCCGGACGTACTCGTCAGCGTAGCGAATGCCTTTTCCTTTATAGGGCTCTGGAGGACGGAAGCTGCGGATTTCAGCCGCGGCCTGACCAACAGCCTGCTTGTCGATTCCAGAGATCACAATTTCTGTTTGGCTGGGGGTATCAGCTGACAAACCCTCCGCCAATTGGTAGTCCACCTGATGCGACAGACCGATGGTTAAGTTCACGCTTTTACCCGAAGCCTTTGCGCGATAACCAACGCCATTCAGCACCAGTCGCTTCTCCCAGCCTTCAGACACACCCTTAACCATATTCGCCAACAACGATCGGGTGGTTCCCGCCATCGCTCGCTTGCTATCAGCGTCATAGGTGATAGTGGCAACATCTTCCGCGACATTGACGCCGACACCGTCGGTCAATGTCAGATCAAGTGATCCCTTGCCACCTTTGACCGAGAGCTGTGCACCCTCGACTTTAATGTCGACCCCTTTGGGCAGGGCGACCGGACTATTCGCTACACGAGACATTTCTCAAACGCTCCAGTTCTCGAATCAGAAGACGGTGCAGAGGACTTCGCCCCCGACACCGGCAGCGCGCGCTGCACGATCCGTCATAACCCCACGAGACGTCGACACAATGGCGACACCCAGCCCACCGCGCACAGACGGCAACCCGTCCTTGCCCGAATAACGGCGCAAAGAGGGTTTACTAATGCGCTCAATCTCGGCAATAACCGGTTTGCCATCGAAGTACTTCAGGTCAATGTGCAACCTTGGCTTGCCAGTACTGTCGTCGTAACGATGCCCGGCAATGTAACCTTCCTGCTCAAGGACCTTAGCAACTGAAACCTTCAGTTTGGATCCCGGCATATCGACGGTCTGCTTGCCCGCCATTTGCGCATTGCGCAGACGGGTCAACATATCGCTCAGCGGATCTTGCATGCTCATTCAAACGTTCTCCGTTACCAGCTGGACTTAACCAG